>JBCDID010000043.1:0-14474 GCA_038749355.1 Pseudomonadota bacterium
AGAACGTCCACATTGGAGCCCTTGCGGAGCGCGCTCACGATGCGGCTCGTCTCCCGCGCAGGCCAGGGTTCACCACCCAACCTGAAGTCCTGATAACAGCCATTTGCCTGACAGCTCGCCGGAAGCTGCCGCTGCCGCCCCCCATCGACCTGGAACATCAGGATAGCGTTCGAGATGTTTCGCTGCTCGGGGAGCCTCGGGTCGGGTGTCAGGTCGATACCTGCCTCGCCGCCATTGCCGCATGCCACCGTCATCGTGACTCCACTTGCATTGGTCACATAGGCCCTACCAAGGCTGTCGGGCGGCCCGGGCGGGTCAAGGACCCAACCGTTTGTAGGTGCCGAGCTTTGTACGCTCGCATTCTGTACCGGCATGCACGCCGCCAACACGCCAAAGACCAAAACAGACAAAATCCGCATTACCCATCCCCTCATCTGCAATTCAATTGCGACCGTGACGCGGGACGCGGACAGTTTCAATACGATTTGCGCAGGCATCTGTGGAAACGTGTCCCATAGATGAGCCTAGCCGTCATAGAACTCGGATCGGACACCAAGGTATCCGTCCCAGGCGAACCAGTAGGCGACATGCCCGGCGACGCGCGGCAGGGTCTGGCCTTCGGGGCCGACCAGAGCCTCCTCGGTGACCTTCCAGGTTTCGATGCCAGAGAACAGCTCGGTTGGCTCCGAGCCCGGGCCGAACAGCTTCTGTGACGACCCCCGATCATAGGCGCGCACGGTGCGCCCGAGACGGTCGCCCACGAGCACAAGGTTCAGATCTGCCAGCCGATCGTTGATCACCCGTCCACCTTCGAAGGCAGTGACCGGCCACGCCTTGGCCCCGCCGAAAGTCCGGATCCCGAAAACGTAATCCTTCTGCTTCAGCCTTGTCTGGTCGACCACAGCCGGGAACATCAGCTTCGGGCTCTGGAAATACTTGTTGTAGACGACGCCCGATCCGTAGTCGCGCCGATGCCCGGTGTTCAGCGACAACACCTTGGTCTCCGGATTGCGGGCGAACCAGCGAACCCAGGGCTCGATCACGACGGGCCGCTGCTTGAGTTCGATCCCGGACCCGGCCAACGGCCCCATCACCGGCTTGCCCGTGAACTGGTTCCAGAGCGTGTGCGTCTCCCGATCGAACATCAGCTTGTTGGAGCGGTAGAGAAACCCGGACGACCCGAAGACGAACGGATCTGCACGCCCCTCCACCTGCGTCTCGAACAGGATCCCCGACCCGCAGAGCGTGCAATAGGCCAGCGCCAGCGGCACGCCCCCGATCACATCGTTGAACATCTCGTGCCAGCCCATGATGCGCAGCGGATAGGCCCGCACGTCGCCATTGATCGAGATGCCGAACACATGGTCCGAGCCCACGAGGTAGTCGGCCTCCGCCCCGGGGATCAGCTCCGGATTGTCGAGCGACGGGATGCCGTCCTTGTGCACACCGCCCCAGGTGATCTCCTCAAAGCGGATGTCCGCCACATCCCTGCCCGCGTACAGCTCGCGCAGGAACACGTCAAAGTCGGCATCTATCCGCAGGAACATGGCCTTCTTCAACGCGAAGTAGCTTTCGTGAGGGACCACGTCCGGATTGCGCTCCTGCCAGAGCATCCAGGTGAACCAGTCCTTCGGCTCTGAGGTCCCGGCAATCTCCTGCATGGCGTCCAGCAGAGGGCCATCCCATTGCCGGGTGAACCTGAGGGCAAAGATCATGCCCGCAATCAGTTCCTTCCCGCCATGCCCCTTCAGGGTCTCGAGGGCATCGAGGTAGTCGCGCTCGTCGCCATAGATCAGGTCCTTGAACGCCTTGGCGATGCTCTCATCCGCATAGGCCGGCATCGCCGCAAGGCCGGCGGCACCCCATAGCACGGCGAGGGTTTCGCGTCTGGTCGTCAACATGGGCACCTCCAGAGTTACCCCGAAGGTGGCGCGATATCGGCTCACATGCGAATCAAGGCTGGGTGAGGGATTGTGTCAGGCGTTGGGATTCACGGGCACAACGTTCGGGTTCAGCCGCCAGACCGCGATGTTGAGCGCCGACGCGATTGTGCACCAGAGCAGATAGGGTGCGAAGAGAGCCCCCGCGATCGGGTCGAGCTGCCACATCGCAACCATGCATGCCGCCACGGCAGCCCAGAGTGCCAGCACCACCGGAATCGCTTCCCGGATGCGACGGAGGCCGAAGAAGACCGGGGTCCAGAGGGTATTCAGCGCGATCTGCAGCGCCCAGAGCGCCATGGCGAGCCCCGCCCCTTCCAGCGGCGCAACCCGCGCGGCAGCCACCGACATGCAGATGTAGAGCGTGGTCCAGGCCACCGGAAACAACCAGTTTGGCGGTGTCCAGGACGGGCGCCGCAACGTTTCGTACCACGCGCCAGCAGGGAACGCCGCGCCGGTTGTTCCAGCCGCCGCGCATGCTGCAAAGCAGATGATGAAAACCGTCCAGTCCATTTGGCCTCAGTTCGTGGACAACCGCTGGACGCCAAGGTCACGTCTGCGTTCCAGGTCGCGCTCCTTCAGCGTCGCAAAGACCGACACCAGAGCACCCACCTTACCATCGCCCCATTGGTTGGGCAGCGCCTGCCCTTCTGTGGCGGCATCAATCAGGAACGCTGTCTCGGGCAGGGGCCGCGCATGCAGGATCGGCGAACGCGGCAGCAGGCTGTCCGCCGCCGCCGAGCCAAGCGACAGGATCATGAGCGCAATCTTCTCCGACAGCCCCGTATGCGCGCGGCGCGTCACCGAATCGTAGTCGGCCGCCGCAATGTGTTTGCCGATGCCCGCGTAGATGTACCGCGCCGCGTAGATCCCCGGACGGCAACCGGGCGGCAGTGTCTTGATCCCTGCCTCCGAGCGGTCATAGAGCCGGTCGGCCTCCTTCAGCAGGCGCCGCGCCATCTCGGCAATCTCGGGCCACGGCCCGGGATTGGCGAGGAACCCGTCAGGCTCAAGCCCGGCCTCATCGAACCAGTCCAGCGGCAGGTAGAGCCGTCCCTCGGCCGCATCCTCCCCGATATCCCGGGAGATGTTGGTCAACTGCATGGCCACGCCCAGATCCGCCGCCCGTGCCAGAGCATCGCGGTCGCGCACGCCCATCAGCACGGACATCATCACGCCGACCGCCGAGGCGACCCTCGCCGAATAGGCACGCACATCCGAGAGCGTCCGGTACCGGAGCCCCTTTGCGTCCCAATCGAGCCCTTCGATCAGGGCCTCCGGCAGTGCGCGCGGCATCGCGAACGCACCGATCATCGCCGTGAAGGCCCGCTCTACGGGATCATCCTTGGGCATGCCCGCATAGGCCCGGTCCAGTCGCGCTCTGAGAGACGCCACTGCTGCTGCTTTTTCCCTGCCCAGGTCCACCGCATCGTCGGCCAGGCGGCAGAACGCATAGAGCGCGAGTGCCGCGTCCCGGACATCGGTCGGCAACAGCCTGGACGCCGCGTAGAACGACTTGGATCCGTGTTTGATCGCCTCACGGCAATGCGCGAGATCGGCTTCCTGCATCATGAGACGACCTCCGCTGCGGGGACGGTTTTGGGATTGGGGACAAGCTTGGACAGCACTTCCGCCGAGGCGATCACCCCAGGCAGGCCCGCGCCCGGATGGGTGCCGGCGCCGGTCAGGTAAAGACCCGGCAGTTCCTCGGACACATTGTGCGGACGGAACCAGGCCGATTGCAGAATGCGCGGCTCGATGGAGAAACCACAGCCATAGGGCGAGAGATAGCGGTCGCGGAAATCCAGCGGCGTCATCACGTGGGACGCCGACAGATGCGCCCCCAGCCCCGGCAGAAGCTCCTTCTCGAGCATGGCCTCGACGCGGGCGCGATAGGGCTCGGCCTCGGCTTCCCAGTCGACCGGGTTGTCAAAGCCCAGATGCGGCACCGGCGAGAGCGCATAGAACGTGTCGTCCCCATCCGGCGCACAGGTCGGATCCGTGACCGAGGGGCGATGCACGTAAAGGCTCATGTCGTCGGCCAGATGCCCCTTGATGAAGATGTCCCGGACGAGCCCCTTATATCGGGGTCCGTTCACGATGGTGTGGTGGCCGACATCCGGCCACATCTCCCGGGTCCCGCGCGTGCCGAAGTACCAGACGAAAAGCCCCATGGACCAACGCGTCCGCTTCAGGCGCCGGGAGGTCCAGCGCCGGCGCTTCCGCCCGCGCAAGAGATGGTCGTAGGTGTGCCCGGCATCGGCATTGGACACGACCACGGCCGCCGGGATCTCGCGGCCCTCAGCGGTGCGCACGCCGACAGCACGGCCCTTCTGCACCATGATCTCGTCGACTTCCGTGCCGTACTCGACCACCCCGCCCTGACGCCGCACCACATCCGCCATAGCCTGCGCGATGGCTGCAACCCCGCCCATGGCATAGTGGACGCCGAACTCCTTCTCGAGATAGGCCACCAGCGCGTACATGGACGTCACGTGGAACGGATCGCCACCGATGAACAGCGGGTGGAACGAGAGCGCCATGCGCAGCCGTTCGTCCCGCACCCGTCGCGCGGCATGGGCATAGATCGAGCGATCCGCCCGGAACCACGCAAAGATCGGCAGCACCTTGATCAGCTCCCAGAGCTCGTGCATGGACCGGCGGCCCAGGTTCTCGAACCCGAACCAGTACCGCGCCTCGGCATCCTTCACGAACTTGTCGAAACCAGCGAGGTCATTGGGCGACAGGCGGGCGATCTCGGCCCGCATGGCCTCCGGATCCTTGCGTGCGGCAAGCTTCGAGCCATCGGGCCAGCGGATCTCGTAGAAGGGGTCCATGGCGCGGAGGTCCACGTCCTGGTCGAAGTCCCGGCCACAGGCCGCCCAAAGCTCCCGGAAGACCTGCGGCGCCGTGACAATCGTTGGACCCAGATCGAACCTGTGCCCGTCCTTGTGCACCGCCGTGCCGCGCCCGCCCGGGCTGTCCAGCCGGTCGAGCACCCGGACCGCGTAGCCCTTGGCCCCGAGCCGCATGGCCGATGCCAAACCACCAATCCCCGCACCAATCACGACCGCCTGAGGCCGGTCCCAGGCCGCCCTGAACGTCTCCGCCGGATCAACGCGCGTCATCATAAATCGACACTAACAGTGTCTAATTTGATTTACAATTGTTGCCTGTAGGAACGCCCCAAGGTAGAACGTCTCATCAACGGCTGAACGGGAAAGGGTGTTTTGCCGGAACAAACGCAGATCGTGAGCCTCAGCTTCTTCCGGTTCCGATCCGTGGCTGCACGTACATGGGCGTTCACCCAGATGGGACTGGCGCGCATGGCGATGGCGCGGATTCCCGATGCGGGGTTCTGGAAGCTGTTTGGTTCGGGCACGGGCGAGGGGTTCACACCACTGCCCAACACCGGCGTCTACGCGATTCTCTGCACCTGGCCCGACCTTGGCACCGCTCGTGCGCGTCTGGCCGATACACCCGTTTTTGCCCGTTGGCGTGGCTGGGCCGCCGAGAACTGGACCATCCTGCTGGAAACCGCCTCAGTGCGCGGCGAATGGTCGGGGGAAGCTCCCTTCCACGCCTCAGGGTCAGCCGACGGCCCGTTGGCAGCACTCACTCGCGCCACTATCCGCCCCGCCAAGGCCCTTAAGTTCTGGCAGCGCGCTCCCGCCATCTCGGACGCGATTGGCGCCGACCCCCATGTCGCGTTCAAGATCGGCCTTGGCGAGGTGCCGGGCTTCCAGCAAGTCACGTTCTCGATCTGGCCGGACGCCGCCTCCATGTCCCGCTTCGCCCGCCAGGGTGGCCCGCACCACCACGCCATCAAGGCCGTGCGCGCAGGCGGCTGGTTCAAGGAAGAACTCTACGCCCGCTTCCGCATTGCAGGCGAGATCGGATCATGGGAGGGTGGCAGCCCCCTCTCTGGACTACCCTCAACGCAACAGGCCGCATGAAACACCCCTTCCCGTTTACCGCCATCGTCGGTCAGGACGAGATGAAACAGGCGATCATGATCGCTGCCGTGGACCCGACCATTGGCGGGGTGCTGGTCTTTGGCGACCGTGGCACCGGCAAGTCGACCGCTGTGCGCGCGCTGGCAGCCCTTCTGCCGCCGATCAAGGCCCGGCCGGGGTGTGCGTACAACTCGCAACCCGGGGATATCGTGCCCGGACGGGCCGAGGATGCGCCTGAGGGAAAGCCCGTCGAGATCCCGACCCCCGTGGTCGATCTGCCGCTTGGCGCCACCGAGGACCGGGTCGTCGGCGCACTGGACCTGGAACGCGCTTTGGCGTCCGGCGAGAAGGTGTTCGAGCCCGGCCTGCTCGCCCGCGCCCATCGCGGGTTTCTCTATATCGACGAGGTGAACCTGTTGGAGGACCATCTCGTGGACCTCCTGCTGGATGTGGCCGCCTCCGGGGAGAACGTCGTGGAGCGCGAGGGGCTCTCAATCCGCCACCCTGCCCGCTTCGTGCTGGTCGGATCGGGCAACCCGGAGGAAGGCGAATTGCGTCCCCAATTGCTCGACCGGTTCGGGTTGTCGGTCGAGGTCGGCTCGCCCACCGAGATCGCCGACCGGGTCGAGGTCGTGAAGCGCCGCGACGCCTTCGACAGGGAGCCGGAGGCGTTCCTCAAGGATTGGGCGGAGCAGGAGCTTGACCAGCAACGCGCCATCATCCGCGCCCGTAAGGCCCTCAGCCGCGTCCGCGTGCCGGATGAGACCATCGAGGATGCAGCACGCCTCTGCGCTGCCGTCGGCTCTGACGGCTTGCGCGGCGAGCTGACCCTGATCCGCGCCGCCCGCGCCTTCGCCGCGCTGGATGGCAAACGCATCGCCAAGCGCGCTCACCTCCGCGCCATCGCGACGCCGGCCTTGCGCCACCGCCTGCGACGCGACCCGCTGGACGAGACCGGCTCGGCCGCCCGCATCGCGCGGGCCATCGAAGAGACACTACCCGAGAGCTCCAAGTCGTGATGGCACCGGCCCCTCCGTGGGCCACGGCCCTCCTGACCGCCCGCGCGGTTGCGCTGGACCCGGCAGGGCTCGGCGGACTGGTGCTGCGCGCGAGAGCTGGCCCCGTGCGTGACCGCTGGCTCGCTTACCTGCATGCGCTTCTGCCTGACCAGATCCGCCGCCTGCCCCCCGACATCGCGGATGATCGGCTGCTGGGGGGGATGGACCTCGCGGCGACATTGAAGTCAGGGCGGCCCGTCGCACAGGTTGGACTGTTGGTCGAGGCGCACGGCGGCATCCTGCTGGCACCCATGGCCGAGCGCATGAGCCCCGGCCTCGCCGCCCGCCTCTCTGCCGTGCTGGATCGGGGCCGGGTCGTCGCGGAGCGGGCCGGGCAGGCCATCGACGCGCCTGCCGATCTGGGTCTCGTATTGCTCGACGAAGGCGCGGAGCCTGATGAGGCAGCCCCCGCGCCCCTTGCCGACCGGCTCGCGTTCCATCTCGACCTGACAGACATGGCTTTGGGCGACACGGACGAGACTGCGCCGCCGGACCTCATAGACGCCCGCGCGTTTTTGCCGGAGGTCCGCGCATCCAACGAGGCCGCCGAGATCCTCGCCCTGACCGCAGCGAGCTTCGGCATCGGGTCGGCGCGCGCGCCGCTACTGGCGCTGAGAGCCGCCCGCGCTCTTGCCGCTCTCGATGGGCGCAAAGATGTCACGGAGGAAGACATCACCCAGGCCGCCGCCCTCGTGCTTGGTCATCGGGCAACGCAGCTCCCCGCGACCGAGGCGGAGGACGACGACACCCCTCCCCCGCCACCCGAGGACAACGACACGAAGGACACGCCGCAGAAGGGATCGGACCAGTCTCGGCCTTTGGAGGACAAGGTGCTGGACGCGGTGGCCGCCGTGCTTCCGGATCTCGCGCTGGCCGAACAGGCGCGGCGCAGATCCGCTGCTCAGACCCAGGGCGCGGGCGCAAAACAGGCCGCAACGCATGGTCGCCCCGCCGGTACGCGCCGTGGCGGAGGCGATGGGCGGACGCGGCTCGATCTGCTGGCAACGCTGCGTGAGGCCGCCCCGTGGCAGACCTTGCGTCGCCGCGAGCATCCGAAGCGAACAGGGCTGATCGTCAAGCCGGAGGACTTCCGCGCCAAGCGGTATGTGCGGCCCGCGGAAAGCGTCCTGATCTTTGTGGTCGATGCCTCGGGGTCCGCGGCGGCCGCACGTCTGGCCGAGGCCAAGGGCGCCGTGGAGCTGATGCTGTCCGAGGCCTATCGGCGCCGCGAGAAGGTCGCGCTCATTGCCTTCAGGGGCACAGGCGCGGAGCTGTTGCTCCCCCCGACGCGGTCGCTGCTGCAAGCCAAACGCCGGCTCGCTGTCCTGCCCGGCGGCGGTGGGACTCCGCTGGCGAGCGCAATCATGGCGGGGCACGCGCTAGCGCGGCAGGTGCGACAGCGCGGTGCCACTCCGTTCCTGGTGTTCCTGACGGATGGCCGGGGCAACATCGCGCTGGACGGCGCGCCCGGCCGACCCGCCGCTGCCGAAGATGCCGCCACGGCCGCAAGGGTCCTGGCGGGTGACGGCGTCACGAGCGTGCTGATCGATACCGCGAACCGCCCGCAGCGGGATGCCAAGGCGCTGGCAAGCCAGATGGACGCGCGCTACCTGCCGCTGCCACGGGCGGACGCGCAGGGGCTATCCCGCGCCGTGCGCGCCAGCACCGCCCCAGCATGACGGCCCCCGATTGGGAGACAACCGGTCGCGACTGGCCGAACCGTACGGCCAGCCAGTTCCTGCGTGCGGGGCGCACAGAGTGGCATGTCCAGCGCATGGGCACCGGCCCCCTGATGCTGCTGCTGCACGGGGCCGGGGCTGCGACCCATAGCTGGCGGGATCTGATGCCTCTGCTGGCCGAGACCTGCGACGTAATCGCACCGGATCTGCCGGGGCATGGGTTCTCCCGCGCGCCCCCGGGCAGTACGAGCACCCTGCGCGGGATGGCGGAGGAGATCGTCGCGCTGCTGCACGCGATGGAGTGCGCGCCAGAGGTGATTGTCGGCCACTCGGCGGGCACGGCGATTGGGCTGGAAGTGACGCTGAACGGGGCTGCAAGCCCGCGGGTGATCATCGGGCTGAACGCTGCGCTGGCCCCGTTCCGGGGGCTCGCCGGGGTGCTTTTTCCACCCATGGCGAAGATGCTGGCGCTCAACCCGCTGACACCCTGGGCGTTCTCGAGGATGGCCGGCTGGACAGGTCAGACGCGTCGGCTGATCGAGGGCACGGGCTCGCGCATCGATGACCGGGGGCTAGACTGCTACGCGCGGCTGATCGGCACTCCCCGGCACGTGTCGGGCGCACTTGCCATGATGGCGCATTGGGATCTGGAGCCCCTGCTGGCGCGGCTGGGCACGCTGGCGTGTCCACTGCACCTGATCACGGGGTCGGAAGACGGGGCGGTCCCGCCGGGTGAGGCGCGGTCGCTGGCTGAGCAGTACGATGGCATCCACCTGCACGAGCGGCAGGGCATGGGACACCTGATGCACGAGGAAGAACCGGAAACGTTTGCCGCGCTGATCCGGGATCTGGCGTCCGTGTGATCCCGGGGACGTCCGTGCTCGGTCGCCCGGTTCGCCTCAGCTCTCCAGCAAGCCGAAGCGGCGGAGTTTCACGTAAAGGCTCTGGCGGCTGAGCCCAAGCATCTCCGCGGCCGAGGCGCGGTTGTTGCCGGTCTTCTGCAGGGCAGCCTCGATGCAGATCTTCTCGATCTCCTCGGTCGAGGCGCGCACGAGCTCCTTCAATGGCACGGTGCCCACAAGGTTCATCATCTGATCCTGCGTCTCGGCCGATGGCCCGTTCTTGCGCGCAGGCATCTGATCGTAGCGGGAGATGTCGCGCATCACGAAACCGATCACCCGCGGGTTCGCATCCGGAAGGAGCGCCACGGAAATCTCAACCCGGGTCTCGGACCCGAAAGTGCCCAACAGCACGGATCCGAAGGCACGCAGGCGCCCATGCTCCAGAACGTTCGAGATGATCACCGAGACATCCACGCCGGGCCGATCCAGGAAACGCGACAGGGCCATGCCACGCGCCTGGCTGGCCAGGGCCACTTCCGCGATCCCGAGAAAAGCCTCGTTGCACCAGAGGACTTCGCCATCCTCGTTCGCCAACACGACCGCATCCGAGATCCGGTCCACCATTCCGTGCAGCAGTTCTTCGATCTGCGGTTGGTCACTCGCCTCACGCTCGCCCTTGCTCAGTCGACACAGCAACATCATCTGATCCGAGGCCCGGAAGACGGTGATCCGGCATTCAATGGAGACATCAGCATCGTGGGCACGGCCAGCGATCGCTTCCGTGACACCCGAAGCAGAGACACGGTCGGCCAGATCGCGGATCGAAGTCTGGTCCGCCTCAGCAAACAGGGCATCCAGAACTTGTCCGGCCAGCTCGCCCGCATCGACGCCCAGAAGCCGTCCCGCAGCGGCATTTGCCTCCTGAATGCGACGGGTCTTGCCATCGGCAATCAACAGCGGCTCCGATGATGTTTGGAACAGCACCCGGTAGCGCGTCTGCAACTGGCGTAGCCGGTTGTAGTCTTCATCAAGCGCGCGCTGAGCTTCCAGCAGTCGCTGCTGCAGCGCAGACACCGCGCGCAGTTCCCGGGCGACAAATATTACCTTGTTCTCGGCGGAGATCCCCTGCGCCCTGACGGGCAACTCGCCAATGGGCTCGACGATCAGGTTTATCTCGCGCCAGCGCGGCGGTTTGGCGGCGAGCGCGTCGGCGATCATCTCACGCACCTTGGTCCGGCATTCCTCTGTCACGAGATCTTCGATGGCCGCGCCAACCAGGGAGGCCGTATCCGGTGCTTCGGCTCCCTCTACATTCCATAGCAGGCGCTCGACCTTGCCGCCCGCGGAGACCGTTAGTGCCACGTCCGAGGCCGCAGCGATCATGCCGGCAATGCCCTCTGGCATGTCGGTCGCATATGACGCCCCAGACTTCATCCGGTCAGGCTCCTGCATGCCGCCTGTATCAACACTACGCCTCTCGGGCATGGTCCCTTATGGATACGCATTCCCCGCACCTGTTCCTAAAGTTGTCACCGAGATATGTCTACGGAGCTTTACAGAGAGCATTGCCGGGTCTTCGGCGCCATAATCCGCCCCGACGGTGCGGATGATTTCGGGTTCGAGCGCCAGTATCGGGCCTCCAACCACAATGATCATGTCCGGATGCGCACGACGAGCAGCCCGCACGGTCTCCGCGAGCACGGGGACCATGCGCCGGGATCCGGCGGAAAGGCCGAGCACGGCGGGTCGTTCGCGCACCAGGGCTTCGGCAATGCCATTCCAGTCAGCACCATCCAGCAGGGTCACTTGCCAGCGGCTGCGCCGAAAGTATTCCGCAGCAATCGCAGCACCCAGAGCATGAGTCTCGCCTGGAACGGTCGAGACAACGATCGAGTGGCCGGGAAGCGGTTCTGCCTCGGGCCCGCCAAACCGCAAACCGAGATCCCGAATGATGGTCATCAACCGTCCACCGGCCAGCGAGACTTCGAGGAAGCTTGCGCAATCCGCCAGCCATCGCTCTCCCATGCGACGCGCGGCCGTGCCTATATAGTCGAGATAAAGGCTGTCCGGGGACACGCCTTCGGCGTCAGCTTGCCGAACCAGACGCGCCGCGGCATCAGGGTCGTGCCCCATCAGTGCATCGCAGAGCGCCTCAATCTCGCTTTCGGGCACCGCGCAGTCGCGCTGCCTTGGAAGATTCGGCCGCTGTGTCTCCGCCACTCGGTGGATGACATCTGCGATCAGGGACGCAGACAAGGTTGGAGCCTGAGCCGGATCGAAGCGCGATGTGGGAGGGCCGCCCCGTTGCAAACTTTGCCCGGGCCATTTCGCTTTCTGGTATGTCTCACCAGAATCCCGCACTTTGTCTCCCCTGAGGCCCGACCGCAGCGCGGCCGAAGTTCGGCCCTAAGTCTCCGGGTCAGTCAACTTAACGTCGAAAGACCGCGGTATTGTTGGCGCTGCTCCTGGCAGTGCGTCAACTTTGACTGACACGCACACTCATCGTTCTTATAGGGCACACCGCCGCCATGCGCCAGAAAAATCAGGGCATATGCCGGTAAAGTGCTTCTTTCGCGCAGGTTGAGTGGCAAACCACGTCAGTCTCGCTGTCTCATTATACTTACGTAAATATAAGTTGACACTTTTCCCTCCCCGAAACTACCTTTGAGCCTCGACAAAAGATCAAACTGGGGAGGCCACATGGCATCGACGGCGACCAGATCGCGCCGTGCAGCGCCACTCTACACACCGGAACAACGCCAACGCCGTGACGCCAGCTATTGGACCTTCGTCCAGGGCGTCCTGGCGCCGCTGCAGTTCCTCGTGTTCCTGATCTCGCTTTGCCTAGTGCTCCGCTACCTCGCCACCGGCGAGGGGCTTTGGGCGGCGGAGCTGTCCATCATCGTCAAGACCGGCTGCCTCTACACGATCATGATCACCGGTGCGATCTGGGAAAAAGTTGTTTTTGGTCAATATCTTCTAGCGCCTGCGTTCTTCTGGGAGGACGTGTTCTCCTTCGCCGTCATCGCACTCCACACGCTCTATCTATGGGCACTGTTCTCGGGCACCTGGGCACCCGAGACGCAGATGTGGATCGCGCTTGCGGCCTATGCCGCCTACGTCGTCAACGCCGCCCAATTCCTGTTGAAACTCCGGGCCGCACGGCTCGATGTAGCCGAGGGTGTCCCGGCATGAACCAACGCTTCGCACCATCCGGCTGTCAGGCCACACCCATTCTGAAGGAACGCGGTCAGCGCGAAGTCTTCTGCGGGCTGACGGGAATCATCTGGCTCCACCGGAAGATGCAGGATGCCTTCTTCCTCGTGGTGGGCTCGCGCACCTGCGCGCATCTTTTGCAGTCCGCCGCCGGGGTGATGATCTTTGCCGAGCCCCGTTTTGGCACAGCCATCATGGAGGAGAAGGATCTCGCGGGCCTCGCCGATGCGAACGAGGAGCTCGACCGCGAGGTTGCCCGCCTGCTGTCCCGCCGCCCCGACATCCGGCAACTCTTCCTCGTGGGCTCCTGCCCGTCCGAGGTCATCAAGCTGGACCTCTCGCGCGCGGCCGAGCGCCTGACCAAGACCCATGCCCCCCATGTCCGGGTGCTGAACTACTCCGGCTCGGGCATCGAAACGACATTCACCGAAGGCGAGGATGCCTGCCTCGCCGCCATGGTCCCTGAACTGGCCGCGACCGACGCGAAGGAATTGCTGCTTGTCGGCGCGCTCCCGGATGTGGTGGAGGATCAGTTCCTCCGCCTCTTCCGGGAAATGGGCCTGGGCCCGGTGCGCTGCCTTCCCGCGCGCCGGGCCGACGATGCACCCGGGGTGGGGCCGAACACGCACTATCTTCTGGCGCAACCCTTCCTCGGGGCGACGGCGCTGGAACTGGACCGCCGCGGGGCACAGCGGATTGCCGCTCCCTTCCCGTTCGGGGTCGAGGGCACAACCGCCTGGCTGCATGCCGCAGCAGCCGCGTTCGGCATCCCTCGCGAAAAGGTCGACGAGGTCATCGCCGCCCCGCGCGCTCGCGCCGAACATGCGGTCGAAAAGGTGGCCGAACGGCTGGAAGGTCAGTCGATCTTCTTCTTCCCCGACAGCCAGATGGAGATCCCGCTCGCACGCTTCCTGGCCCGCGAATGCGGCATGGAGCCCATCGAGGTTGGCACACCGTATCTGCATGGCGAGCTGATGGCACCGGAGCTCGAGCTGCTTCCCTCCGGTCCGCAGCTCTCCGAAGGCCAGGACGTGGACAAACAGCTCGACCGCTGCCGCGCCGTGCAGCCTGACCTGACGGTCTGCGGGCTTGGGCTGGCGAACCCGCTGGAGGCCGAGGGCCTGTCCACCAAGTGGGCCATCGAACTCGTGTTCACCCCGGTCCATGGCTTCGAACAAGCCGCCGATCTTGCAGAACTCTTCGCCCGTCCGCTCCGCCGCCGCGAAAGGCTCGCCCTATGAAGCTCGCTGTCTGGACTTATGAAGGCCCGCCCCATGTGGGTGCCATGCGCGTAGCCACGGGGATGGAGGGGCTGCACTACGTGCTGCACGCGCCGCAGGGCGACACTTATGCGGATCTGCTCTTCACCATGATCGAGCGGCGCAATCATCGCCCGCCGGTGACTTATACCACCTTCCAGGCCCGTGATCTGGGTGAGGACACCGCGACGATCTTCAAGGACACCTGCGCCGAGGCGGTCGAGCGGTTCAAGCCGGAGGCCATTATCGTCGGCGCCTCCTGCACCGCCGAGCTGATCCAGGACGACCCTGGCGGGCTGGCCGAGGCGCTGAACCTCGACATCCCCGTCGTGCCGCTGGAACTGCCCTCCTATCAGCGCAAGGAAAGCTGGGGTGCGGGCGAGACCTTCTATCAGATCGTGCGCGGGCTGACGCGTCCCTGTGCCCGGACGGACGAGGTGTCATGCAACATCCTCGGCCCAACCGCTTTGGGCTTCCGCCACCGCGATGACGTGACCGAGATCATGCGCCTGCTGGAAGGGCTC
>JBCDID010000044.1:0-14363 GCA_038749355.1 Pseudomonadota bacterium
GGCCGATCTCGCCATCACGTCCAACCCGTTTCTGGATCTCGAAGGGCTGGAGCGGCACCCGGTTATCACCGAAGGCTATCTTCTGGTCCTGCCGCTAGCTTACGAGGGGCTGTCCGACACGCTCGAGGCCGTGCAGCAACGGCTGCCGCTCGTCCGGTTCTCGGACACCACAAACGCTGGCCGGCAGATCACGCAGCACCTGCGGCGGCTGAAGTTCGAACCGGGGCGCGTCATTCAGGCGGACCGGTCCAGCATGGTCACCTCCTGCGTGGCCAACGGCATCGGTTTTAGCTTGCTGACGCCGACGCTGCTGATCGACGGGCTGGTGGAGAAGATGCCGCTGCGTATCGTGCCACTGCCGGTCAGGGGCCTGTCGCGCACGCTGACGGTGGTGGCACGCGAAGGCGAGTTGCGGGATCTGCCGAAGAACATTGCTCAAACGGCGGCAAGCAAACTGACCGAGAAAGTCGACGAGGTGTTGGGCAGTGCGGGTCGATCTGCGATCAGATTTGCCTGCTGAACCGACCAATTCGATCATGATGCTTGCGGGGCACGCGCGAAAAGGAGCTCTCCGATCCTGATCACGTGTCAACAGGTGATGTCTTCTCCGTGGCTGAGCTGTACACGGTCCGGACGAACCGGAATTGGCGTTTTTCCGTCTGCAGGACGTCCTGAAGAGCGTCGAGGACGGAGGGAACTTCATCCTAGCGCTATTCCGTCAGAACAGAACATGCTTCTGCGAAAGGAACGCATCAATCGCCAATTTGGCCTTCTAGCGTGACAAGCGATTCAACCAGACGTTCCTTGAAGAACGTGGACAAAGATGATGGCGTTTCAGTGATCGGGGTAATGAGATCGACAGCGAAGGTCATCCTTGGCACGATCGGGATGAAGCGAACCGCGGCGGCAGAGACCTGGCTTTGCACCCACGAGTTCTGCGCGATTGGATCGACAAGCGCGCATGCAAAGCCACCGGCGACGTAGGGCAACAGATGCAGGAAGAACTGGCCCTCAAACTTGGGGCGGAACTCCAACCCTTCATCTTCGAACTTCACGCGCAGATCGCGTGTGGTTGAGTGTTCTGGAAAGAGTGTTGCCAAAGGCACGCCCGAGAGGTCCTTCAAAGATAGTTTGGATTTGTTGGCCAACGGATGCGAGGCTGGCACCGCACAGACGCGCGCGAAGTGGAAGGTCCGCCGTCTCGCCGAAGTGCTTATGGCATGGTCGGGCATGTGATCCGCCAGACCTATGTCGAACTGCTGCGCCTCGACTAGCCGGTGTACGGCCTCGGAACTCCGCGATTGAAGTGTCACACGCACATCGGCGCGGTCCGCGAGATGTGTGGCGATCAAGGATGGCAGGAAGTCTATGGCTGGCCCCGGCATGGAGACGATGCGCAAGTTGCCGCTCTGCGCGTCGCGCATGCGTTTCATGGTGGTTTCGGTCTGTTCCAGGTCTTCCAGAATGCGGCTGGCCTGCCGGAAGAGGTACTGAGTCTCCGGGATCGGGTGCAGCCGTCCGTTCCGTCGTTCGAAGAGTGACATGCCCAATTCGGCTTCCAGCTTGCTCAACAGGTGACTGATCGCAGGCTGCGTGCGCCCCAGTTTCCGCGCGGCATCCGATACGGAACCCGTCAGGACGACTTCCCGGAACGTTGCAAGCTGTTTCAGATCCATGTTGGATACCTCGCGCCAAATCCATGAATGATTTCTATGGATCGAACGAATTTTCAAATTCGATTTAATGATGCTGCGCCGCTAGCATCCTCATGTCGCGTATCTGCACCAGCGCGTACAACCAAAGCACAGGGAGTTCCCATGAACATGAAATCCACGCTCAAGGCGCTGGCTGTCGGCGGCGTTCTGCTGACCGCGTCGGCCGCCATGGCCCAGTCGCCCACCTTCTTCCGGATTGGAACCGGTTCGGCAGGTGGCACCTATTTCCCGATCGGCGGGACCATCGCCAATGGCATCTCGGCACCTCCCGGCTCGCGGCCCTGCGACAAGGGTGGCCAGTGCGGCGTGCCCGGCCTGATCGCTATTGCCCAATCGACAACGGCGTCCGTCTTCAACAACACCGCTGTCCAGAACGGCGAGTTGGAAGCGGGTATGGCCGCAGCTGACGTGACCCGCGACATGTTCATGGGCACAGGCAAGTTCGAAGGCAAAGCGATGCCCAAGCTGCGCATCATTGCCAACCTGTTCCCTGAGGATCTGCACTTGGTGCTGCCCAAGGGTTCGAAGATCAGCAATCTCGGGGACCTTGCGGGCAAGCGCGTCGGCATCGCGCAGGCGGGCTCCGGCACGCAGGTCGCCGTCCTTCAGATGCTGGAAGCCTGGGGCGTGACCCGGGACAACATGGACGAAGCCGAGCTGAACAACAGCCAGTCCGCCGAGCGCCTGGCTGACGGTCAGTTGGACGCCTACTTCTATGCTGCCGGTTGGCCGGTGTCCGCGATGGTTCAGCTTGCGACCACGAAGGGGATGGAGCTGCACTCCTTCACCGAAGAGGACATGGCCAAGATCAACGACATCATCCCGGCCTACATTCCGTCCAAGATCCCGGGCGGGGTTTATGAGGGCATCGACTACGAGGCCAAGACCCCTGCGGTCTCCGCCCTGCTCGTCGTCTCCTCGGACCTGGACGAGGAGCTGGTCTACGGCATCACCTCGGCGCTCTGGAACAAGAATACCCGGACGCTGCTGGACAACGGCCACCCCAAGGGCAAGCTGATCACGCCTGACACGGCGCTGGCCGGGGTCGAGGCTCTGGGCGTGCCGCTGCATCCAGGTGCCGAGAAGTTCTACAAGGAAGCCGGGCTTCTGAAGTAAGCCCAACCGAGCGGCGGCCCCGTGTCGCCGCTCCACCTCCCCACTCCGACAGGTTGAAATCATGAGTGACGCACGCGAGGCGGACGCGCCGACCGAGGCCGAACTGGCCGAGATTGAGCGCAAGTACGACGAAGGCGCCGCGACCCGCGAGGTCTCGCCCGGGTTCTCGAAGTTCCTGCGCTACGTGGCGCTGACCTTCGCGATGTATCACTACCTGACCGCGGGCTTCGCCCTGCCGCCGGATTACTGGCACATGGGCTGGCACCTGTCGGGGCTGTTCATCCTGACCTATTCGCTGTTTCCCCTGGCCAAGACCCGCGACGCCTACAGCCTGAAGGACGGCGTCATGCGGTTTGGCGGCGTGCCTTATCTAGACATTATCCTGATGATCCTAGGCGTGGCCTCGGCGCTTTATATCGGTGTGGCCTGGCGCGGGATTGAGGTGCTTGGCATTGAGGAACAGACCTTCCGGATGGGGGCGCCCAACACCTACGACCTGATCTTCGGATGCATCCTGATCGCGCTGGTGCTGGACATCGCGCGCCGGACGCTCGGCTGGATCCTGCCGATGATCATCGGCGTCTTCATGTGCTACGCGCTGTTCGGGCAGTACTTTCCGGGGATCCTCCAGCACCCGGGCGTCCGCTTCAACACGTTCGTCTCGTCCATGTACTTCCCGCAGGAGGGCATCTTTGGTGTGACCCTCTGGGTCGTCTCGACCATCGTCTTCCACTTCGTGCTGTTCGGCGTAATCGCGCAGCGCACGGGGTTGGGGAAGCTCTTTATCGACAACGCGACCATCCTTGCGGGGCGCTACACGGGTGGACCCGCCAAGGTGTCAGTCGTGTCTTCTGCGTTCTTCGGCACGATCTCGGGGTCCTCGGTGGCCAACACCGTGTCCACTGGCGCACTGACCATCCCGAACATGAAACGCCTTGGCTATCCCGGCCATTTCGCGGGCGGGGTCGAGGCCGCGTCCTCTGCCGGGGGCCAGATCACTCCGCCGATCATGGGCGCCGCGGCCTTCATCATGGCCGAGTTCCTTGAGGTGCCCTACACGACCATCGTCATCGCGGCGATCTTCCCGGCGATGATGCACTACGCGGGCGTGTTCACGGTGGTGCACCTGATGGCGCGCCGGCTGGGGCTAAAGGGGCTTTCAAAGGAACAGCTGCCGGTTCTGAAAGCTGTCTGGGCCGATGGCTGGGCCAACCTCGTGCCGCTGGTCGGGCTGCTGGTGGTCCTGTTCTCGGGATACACGCCCTACATGTCCGCGTTCTGCGGCATCTCGCTGGCGATCATCACGGGCATGTCGCGGGTGCGAAATCCGGCGACGCTGATCTATGCGGTGCTGTTCATCGGCTTCGTGGTTTGGAAGTATCAGGGTGCCGGATTCAGTCTGAACATGTCGGCCATCCTTGTTGCCCTCGCAGTGCTGGGCTGTTTCAACCCTCAGGCCCGGACCACGCTGGATGAGATGTCGGACACTTTCGTGACCGGAGTGAAATACGCGCTGGCCGTTGGTGCCGCATCCGCCGCCGTGGGCATCGTGATCGGTGTCATCAACACAACGGGCGTCGGATTCCGCATCGGGTTCATGGTCACGCAGGCCGCGTCGAACCTCGGCACGGACCTGTCGGCCTTGCTGACCTTCGGCGAACTAGCCCTGGTCAGTACCGAGGACCTCACGCTGTTCTTCAGCCTTGTCTTCGTGGCGCTCGCCTGCATCCTGATGGGTGCGGGTGTGCCGACGACGGCGCTCTACATCATGCTGGTCTCGGTCGCGCAGCCAGCCTTGGCGCAATTGGGCGTGCCGCCGATCGCCAGCCACATGTTCGTGCTCTATTACGGTGTTGTGGCCGAGATCACGCCTCCGGTCTGTACCTCCGCCTATGCTGCTGCGGCGATTGCCAACTCGAACCCGTTCCGCACGGGCATCTCGGCGTTCACGCTGGGATTGGGCAAGGTCGTGGCACCCATGGCCTTCGTCTACGCGCCGGTGCTGCTGATCGTGTCGTCCACCGGGTTTGACCTGTGGGAGTTCACGTACACGGCACTCTCCTGCATCGCAGGCGTGGTGTCCCTGTCGGCGGCGGTCGTTGGATATTGGTTCGCGACGATGCACTGGACCGAGCGTTTGCTTGCGGCGCTGGCAGGCGTCGTCTTCATCGCGCCCGCACTCTCGGTAGACCTTGTCGCCATCCTTATCCTGCTGCCCGTCGGCCTCGCGCAGTTCGCCAAGCGCAAGCGGGCCGTCGCGGCGTGAACGAAGACCGCCAGCTGACAATCCTGGGTGCCGGGATCGTTGGCATCTGTTGTGCGCTGGAGGCCATAGAGGCTGGGCTCAAGGTGACCGTGATCGACCGTCTGCCACCGGGCGAGGCGACCAGCCACGGCAATGCGGGTGTGATCTCGCCATGGTCGGTAGTGCCGCAGGCGATGCCTGGGGTGTGGAAGAGCGTGCCGAAATGGTTCCTCGACCCCAAGGGCCCGGTGAAGATCCGCTGGCTTGATCTGCCGAAGACGTTGCCGTGGGTCTGGCAGTTCTTCCGGCATGCGACCGAGGCCGAGGCGACCCGCGTGTCGGACGCAATGGCTTGGTTGCAACAGGACAATATGGAGATCTACGCCCGCTACCTTAGGGGAACCGGAGCAGAACACCTGATCCAGTCAAGCCACATGCTGACCGTGCAGCGGGCCGGGCCGGCGCCGGATCTGACGGACCTCGCCTCGCGGCTAAGGCTGCGTCATCATGCGGATCTGGAAGTCCTTACCGGGGGAGAGATCCGCGAGATCGAGCCCCATATCTCGCCGGACTATACCTTCGCCGTGATGCTGCGAAACCAGTCAAGAGCCACCGATCCCGGGCGTCTTTGCAAGGTTCTGGCCAACAAGGCCGAACGCCAGGGCGCGACGTTCATACGCCACGAAGTCACCGAGATCAGTCCCCAAGAAGATGGTGGCTTCAATCTGCGCCACCAAGACGGAAAACACACGGCCCCCCGCCTGTTGATCTGTACAGGAGCCTGGTCCAGAGAGTTGCTGAAGCCCTTGGGTATCGACCTGCCACTCATCGGAGAGCGGGGCTATCATCTGGTCTTCACCGATCCCGGGGTGAACGTGGCGAACTCAATCGCCGACGCGGGTGCGAAGATCATCCTCAGCCAGATGGACATGGGCGTTAGGGTTGCCGGAACGGCCGAGTTTGGCGACGCTAATGCCCCACCGAACTATGCACGAGCCAAGGCGCTGGAACCCTTGGCGAAACGCCTACTGCCCGACCTCAAGACAGAACCCGTCCGCCAGTGGATGGGCGTGCGTCCCTCGTTTCCTGACAACTTGCCGGTAATCGACCGGCTGGGTCGTTTCGAGAACCTGCACGCTGCCTTTGGCCACAGCCACTATGGGTTGGGGATGGCGCCACAGACAGCACGGCTGGTGCGGGCCCTGATCACCGGGGAGCAGTTCAATCGAGATGTCTCGTCGGTTTCTACGGGACGGTTCAAGTAGAATGGGCGGCTTTGCGGCAAGTCGTCTGCGACTTCGCCCGATGCATCGAACGCTCTCTTCAGACTACGCGGAGGATGGCCGACTCAATGCTGTCATCTGTCTGTTCGTACCAATCGCTTACTGCGAGTCTGGGTCACAGACTGAATCTTGAAGGTCCCCGCATTCGTGGTCACGCTGCCGGACTCAGCGGTCATGCTATTCTTCTTCTCAGAGTGACGGGTCCTGCCGATATTCTGACGTGGCCTTAGTGCGCAGAGACACCTGTTCCCCGTGAAATAGGGCGCTGGAGTGGGACAGAAAGTACTGATCATCACAAGGTGTCACCGGGCATCAGGTTGGATCTAATCTCGATCACGTCGCGCACCGGGTCGCCTCGCACCCGAGATACCAGCGCCTCTGCCGCAGAGCGTCCAACTGCACGCGTTGAGACATTGGTTGTCGTCAGCCTGCGTGGGATGATCGTTGCGACGTCCATTCCTCCCCAGCCCGCAATCCCGATATCATCCGGGATCCGAAGCCCGGCTGCTTGGCAATAGGCCATCCCGCCAACCGCCATCTCATCGTTCTGGAAGTATATGCTGTCGATGTCCGGGCATCGTGACAGAAGGTTCTGTGCGCCGTAGTGGCCTTGGTAGAAGCTGGGTCGGTCATCCAGGAGCTCAGCCACCGCAGGCCCCGCGCCTGCATCCTGCAGTGCTTGTTGAAATCCATCGAACCGCGCTCGACCGAGCCCGGGGGCGGTCGCCTCCGCCCCCGTATAGCCTATCCGGCGCCGCCCGCGGGACAGGAAAAGCCGTCCCATTTCGTGTCCGCAATCAAAATGATTGATCCCAACCGAGACGTCCAGTGGCCGGGTGTTCAGGTCCCAGATCTCGACCACGGGCAGCGTCGCCGACCTGAGCATCGCCGCAGTTCCTTCGGAACGCGCGCGCCCCGTCAGGATCAGCCCGGCAGGCCGCCAAGCCAGGACGGATTTGAGCCAGGCCTCCTCCTGATCGCCGCGGTTCTCATATGTGCCTATCAGGGTCTGAAAACCAAACCTTGTCAGCGTCGCGTCGATTGCTTCGACGACCTGCCCGAACAGGCCGCCCGAAAGCCGAGGAACCAGCACACCGACCAGCGTCGAGGCCGTATCGGATGCAAACGCTGCAGCTAGCCGGTTTGGAACATAGTTCAGCCTTGAGGCTTCGCGCATCACTCGGGCGCGCGTCTCTTCAGAGAACCGCCCCGAGTTTCGGAGCACGCGCGAGGCCGTCATCTTCGACACTCCGGCCGCATCCGCAACTTCGGCCAGACTGGGTTTACGCTTGTCCATTTTGGTACTGTCCCTAGACCCTATGCGTTACCGGTAACATTTTGTTCTTGACCTTGCCAAGCATGAGGTCATGTTTGGAAATGTTACCGGTAACGCAGAATCAGAATGTCGGCCGGAACGGGAGGAAACACGAATGGCGGCACGCCATGTTCGGGGGCTGTTTTTCGATCGCGTAGCCAAGGCGTTCGGCGGCACGCAGGCGCTGCGTGGCGTTTCTTTGCACGTGGATCGCGGCGAGATCGTTGCGCTGTTAGGTGAGAACGGCGCCGGCAAGTCCACTCTGATCAAGATCCTCGGCGGAATCCACACAGCAGATGCCGGAGCCGTCATGATCGACGGCGCGCACTATGCGCACACGCCGGGCCGGGTCGACGCCCGCCAGGCCGTGGCCTTCATTCACCAAGATCTGGGGCTCATCGACTGGATGACGGTGGCAGAGAACATGGCGCTCAGCCAGGGCTTCTCTCTGAAACGTGGGCTGATCAACTGGCGCGCGGCCGAGGATGCCGCCGCCAATGCGTTGGCCCGCGTCGATTGCAGCTTCGACCCGACGACCCGCGTTGGTGACCTGACCCGAACCGAGAAGTCTCTGGTCGCCATTGCACGCGCGCTTGCCGTGGACTGCGATTTCCTCGTACTCGACGAGCCGACCGCCAGCCTGCCAGCCGACGAGGTCGAGCGCCTGTTCGAGGCTTTGCGGCCGCTCCGCGACAAGGGCGTTGGCATGATCTACGTCAGCCATCGCCTGGACGAGATCTTCCGAATTGCCGACCGTGCCGCTGTCCTCCGCGACGGCTCGCTGGTCGGCATCCGCGATGTCGCCCACACCGACGCAGACGAGCTTGTCAGCCTGATCGTGGGCCGCAAGGCCCGCGAAGTGGAACGCCCCCGCATCGATGACGGCGATACCGTTCTGAAGGCCAAGGGCCTGACCACGGCAAACGCGGGCCCGATTGATTTGAATATCCGGCGTGGCGAACTGGTAGGTCTCGTGGGCCTACGCGGGGCAGGGCATGAAAGCATCAGTCGGGCCTTGTTCGGGGCGGAGGCCGCCAGCGGATCGATCCTGCTACAAGGGCGCGAACCAGATCTGTCTTCGCCTCGGTCTGCCATGCGGGAGGGCGTCGGGCTTTTGGCGCGGGATCGTATCGTCGAATCCATCGCGCCGTCGCTGACCATCCGCGAGAACGCGTATCTGAACCCGGCCGCAGGGGGCAGGGGTCTCTTCGACTTCAAGCTGACCACCAGGGAGGAGGATGAGGCCAAGGAGCTTGGCGGCTCCCTCGGGCTGTCGCCCAACGACCCGACATTGGCGATCGAGGCCCTGTCCGGCGGCAACCAGCAGAAGGTCGTGGTGGGCCGCTGGCTCGAGACAAACCGCACACTGCTGATAGCCGAGGACCCGACGGCGGGCGTGGATGTCGGCGCCAAGGCCGAAATCTACGCGCTGTTGTTCGAGGCGCTGGCCGCAGGCATGGCCGTTCTGGTGGTCTCGACCGATTTCGAGGAAGTCGCGAGCATCTGTCACCGCGCGCTCGTGTTCAGCCGCGGGCAGATCGTGGCCAATCTTTCCGGTGTGTCGCTATCGACCGAGTCCCTGATCCAAGCGGCTTCGGCGGGCGAGGTGCCGGCGACAGCAGTGGGGGCGTGAGGCATGCAATCCATCGACTCCGACGCGCTGGAGCCAACCAAGGCCGAGTTGAAGGGCTTGGGTAATGGCGCGCGTCTGATCCGTCTATTGCCGGTCTATGGGCTTGTGATCCTGATGGCTGGACTGATCCTCCTGTTCTCGATCTTGCTGCCCGAAACCTTCCCGACCATGCTGAACCTGCGGGCCATCATCTCGGACAAGGCGATCATCGCGATCCTGTCGCTGGCAGCGATGATCCCCATGGTGGCGGGGCGCATAGACCTGACCGTGGGCTATGGAATTGTGCTTTGGCACATCCTGGCCATCTCTCTTCAGTTGATGGGCGTGCCCTGGCCCGTGGCGGTTATCATGGTGCTGACCATGGGCGCCTTTGTGGGTTTCTGCAACGGTGTGTTGGTGGAGGTCGCCAAGATCGACGCCTTCATCGCGACGCTGGGAACCGGGACGGTGCTCTATGCGCTGGCGCTGTGGCACACGGGCGGGCGGCAGGTGGTGGGCGCACTGGACCCAGGCTTCTATGCCATTAACGGGACCTTCGTGATGGGGCTGCCGATCACAGGATTCTACGTGCTGGCCATCACCATCGCCATGTGGGTGGTGCTGGAGTATACGCCGATTGGCCGGTACCTCTACGCCATTGGCGCCAACCCCAAGGCAGCTGAGCTCAATGGTATCCCGAACCGCAAGTTCGTTGTCGGCGCGTTCATGACATCGGGTCTGCTGACCGCTTTGGCAGGCGTGATCCTGGCTTCGAAACTGCGCATCGGGCAGGCAAGCGTTGGGCTCGAATACCTGCTTCCGGCGCTTGTTGGCGCTTTCCTCGGTTCCACCACTATCAAGCCCGGACGTGTCAACGTTTGGGGCACCATTGTTGGTGTCGCGATCCTGGCGGTCGGCATCTCGGGCATCCAGCAGTTCGGCGGCTCATTCTGGGTCGAGCCCATGTTCAACGGCGTAACCCTTCTGGTCGCCATCGGCATCGCCGGATACGCGCAGCGCCGCAAGGGCGCGGCGAAGAAATAAAATTCAAAGGAGGAAACCATGAAGAGACGTGATCTGATTGCCCTGGCCCTGGCCACTTCGCTGGCGGGGCCCGCCCTGGCAGAGACGCCATTCGACGGCCCGACCTCTGGTCCGGCGGCGGCCGCGGGCAAGTCCATCGTTGTTGTAGCTGCCGACCTGAAGAACGGTGGCATCCTCGGTGTGACCAATGGGGTAGAGGAGGCCGCCGACAAGATTGGCTGGGAGGTCCGTGTGCTGGACGGCGCGGGCTCGGTCTCGGGCCGGACCGCTGCCATCGGGCAGGCGTTAGCCCTGCAACCGGACGGCATGATCATCAACGGCTTCGATGCGGTGGAACAGCAGGCGGCGCTGGAAGGCGTGGTGGCCGCTAACATTCCTATGGTGGCCTGGCACTCCGGTCCCAAGATCGGTTGCGACGCGCCAGGTGGGATCTTCGCCAACGTCTCCACCGACGCCATGACGGTGTCCGAGGTGGCGGCAGAGTGGGCCATAAAGGATGGCGGTGACAAGGTGGGTGCCGTGATCTTCACAGATTCGACCTACCAGATCGCCATCGACAAGGCCGACCGCATCAAGGAGACGATCGAGGCCATGGGCGGCACAGTGCTGGAATACGTGGACACGCCCATCGCGGACACGTCGACCCGGATGGGGCCCCTTACTACCAGCCTGCTGCAACGCCACGGCGCTAAATGGACTCACGCGCTGGCGATCAACGATCTCTATTTCGACTTCATGGGGCCTGCGCTGGCGGCGGCCGGGTTCCAACCTGATCAAGGCCCGAAGGCGGGATCCGCAGGTGATGGTTCGGAAGCCGCATTCCAGCGGATCCGGACAAGTCAGTACCAAACCATTACAGTGGCCGAGCCGCTGAACCTGCAAGGCTGGCAACTGGTGGACGAGCTGAACCGGGCGATCCAGGGCGAAGCATGCTCAGGTTACATCACTTCACCCGCCTTGGTGACGCAGACCGGATTGCAGAAGCTTGGCGACTCCAACCAGTTCGATCCTGATAGCCCTTATCGCGAGGCATATTCCAAAATTTGGGGCAAGTAACGCTCCCTAGGGGTGGCTGTCTCCTGGCCGCCCCCCTCTTTGCCGGGAGCGACATCGAAAACGAAGAGGCTGTGATGACTGCCCAACCTATCGTGAAAATGCTCGGGATTTCGAAGCGATTTGGGGGCGTATCCGCGCTAGCAGAGGTCGATCTGGACGCCTGTTCCGGCGAGGTACTCGCCATTGTGGGCGACAACGGCGCAGGCAAGTCGACGCTGATCAAGATCCTTACAGGAGTCTATCAGCCTACAGAGGGCGAGATGCTGCTGGACGGCGCGCCGCTGATCATGGGCTCGCATTCCGACGCGATCGCGATGGGGATCGACGCGGTATACCAGACGCTGGCGCTAGCGGATCACCTGGACCCTGCATCAAACATGTTCCTTGGCTCGGAGCTAACGCGGTCAATCGCGGGCATCTCCTTCCTCGATAACAAGCGCATGCGGGCCGAGGCGATGCGGACATTGAAGGAACGCCTCGGCGTTGTTCTGCCCGACATGTCTGCGGCGACTGAGAGCCTCTCGGGCGGGCAGCGTCAGGCGGTCGCCATCGCCCGCGCAATCTATCACGCCGACCTGAGAGTGCTGGTTATGGACGAACCCACGGCCGCATTGGGCCCGCAGGAAACAGCCCGGACGCTGGAGCTGATCCGCACGCTCCGTGAGCAGGGTCTAGCTATCATCCTGATCTCACACTCGCTGGACGATGTCTTCGAGATCTCAGACCGGGTGCAGGTGATGCGCCGGGGCCGTCGGGTCGGCGTCGTCCGCACCGCCGACAGCGACAAGCAGGAAGTGCTCGGCATGATCGTCGGTGCGCAGGTTGCGGCGTGAGCAGGACGAGATGACAATCGCGGCCTCGCATCCCTCTGCCGCTACGTCCCGCGACTTGAAGGCGCGGTTTGAGCCTTACATGGCAATCATCGCGCCTTTGTCGATGATCCTGATGATCCTCGCCGTCATGGGGATAATGGAGCCGGCGCGGTATTTCCGTCTGTCCAATCTGAACATCATCCTGCTGGAGGCAGCGCTCTACCTGCCCATGGCCATGGCCATGACCTTCGTGATCACGCAGCGGGGGATCGATCTGTCCATCGGCTCGGTTGCGGCGCTTACAGGCATCTGCATGGCATTCCTGATCAAGCAATACGGTTTCCCGGCATGGGTCGCCGTGCCCTTCGCGCTGGCCATGGGCGCAACTTTGGGGCTGATCAACGGGCTTGTTATCACCAAGTTCCGGGTGCCCGACCTGATCGGGACGCTGGCCATGGATCTGGTCTATCGGGGTTTCGCTCTAGTGCTGGCCAAAGGTCTGGTGCTGGCCCGCTTTCCGGATCTGATCAAGGATATCGGTCGTGGTGAGATTCCCGGGTTCCTTCCCATCCCCGTCTTGATCGGCATCGCAACCATCCTGATCGGATATGTCCTACTGCGGTTCACATGGTTCGGGCGCTACACCATAGCCATCGGCTCGAACCCCGAAGCTGCGGGCATGACCGGCATCGCCATCGACCGCCACAAGATCTACGCTTATGTGCTGATGGGGGCCATGGCCGGGCTGGCTGGTGTTATGCTGACCGGCAAGCTGAACGCGATTCAGGCAACCTCGGCACCCTATTTCAACCTGCACGTCATCGCGGCCGTAGTAGTCGGCGGCACGTCTCTTTTCGGCGGGCGGGCGTCCCTGATTGGTTCGTTCGCGGGCGTCCTGCTGCTGTCGATGATGATCAATGCGCTGGTGACGTTACGGATCGAGTTCTTCTGGCAGTCAGTGGGCTCGGGCGTCGTGATCATCACGTCTGTGGCCCTATACACCTGGCTCCAGACCAAGGACCGGGATGGCGCGAAATCTCTGTTGGCGGCCCTCAAAAGCCGTGAGGGCCAGCGCCTGCTTCGCCTGACTGCGGCCGTGTTGGGTGCGCTCTGTCTGCTGCTTGCACTCGGATTTGCCCTCGCAGGCGATCCCAACCCCAGTGGATAACCAAGGAGGAAACCATGAGAACACTTCTGATGACGACTGCAGCATTGGCATTTGCAGGCGCAGCTATTGCAGCGGACCTGCCGCTGAAGACCCTGCCGGATGACGGTGAACGGGACTACTGGGTGCCGGAACAGGTGAATGCCGAAGGCAAACTCGAGGCTATGCAGGAAGTGGTGGGGTCTCAGGCCGTGCCCTTCGGTGGCTCGCAGGACAAGCCCATCCAGATCGCGCTGATTTATCCCTCGGCCGATGTCTCTGATTTCTGGGCACGCAACTACCTGGCGATGACCAAACGACTGGATCAGTTGGGCATCAAGTACGAGACGACGGAGTTCGCGTCGCGCCAGATCGAGCATTCGCTGCAATCGACCTATGCGACACAGGTGGCGCAGGACGCGGACCTCTACGATTATGTTATCTTTGGCCCGTCCGAGCTGGCGACCCAGGCCGACAATATCGACAAGCTGTCCGGTACCGAGGGTTTCGACACCTATGTCTGGGCCTTTCACACCCCGCTCAAGTATCTAGAAAACCAACCGGATGCGTGGTTCGACTTCTCGTCTGCGTTTGGTGCGCTGAAGATGTGCGACTTCATGCTGGAACGACTGGGCAGCGATGTGACCTATGCGCTGAACCGCGGGATCCCGGGGATTACCGATAACCAGCGTTCCGGAGACTTCATGGAATGCGTGAAGGAGAAGGGGAACTGGAACGCGGTTTACGAACACTATGGCGAGTATCAGCGTGAAGGCGGCTTTGCTGGGACCAACCTGATCCTTCAGGCCTACCCAGAGGCCAAGATAATCCACAATGCCAACACGGCCATGGCGATGGGCTCGGTTGAGGCGCAGGTCGCGGCCGGCGTCCACAAGGATATCTTCTCGACAGGCTGGGGCGGCACCGGACTGGAGCTGGATGCCATCCGTCGCGGCGAACTGGATGCCACGCCCATGCGCATGGGCGATGACGTTGGGGCCGCGACCGCCGAGGCGATCAA
>JBCDID010000045.1:0-14195 GCA_038749355.1 Pseudomonadota bacterium
CGAACCGGTCCAACTGCAACTCGTACTGGCAGCCCATGCAGATGTTCCGGCCGGATGGTGAGTGGTAATAGCTGAGGATGACGAGGTTGTGGAACAGCTCGCCATCTTTCCTGTAGTTCAACAGGCAGGACGCAATACCCTGCCGTTTCTGGACGGAGGTGCGGAGGTCAGTCACTGAATCCGGGTCGGTGTCACGCCCCTGCAGGAACCTGCAATTCTGACCCACAACGTCATTTGCCGCATAGCCGGTCATCTTGCAGAACGCGTCATTCACGCTGAGAAGTGGATGTGCAGGATCGTCAATGTCCGAGATGCTGACGGCTGTGGCCAGCGGTTTCAACTTCGCGCTGACAGTCTGAAGGGCATCCGCACTCTTGATCATTTGGACGCTAGCACTCGCAATTGCCGACAAAAACGGAATAGCATTCCGCCAGACGGTGCGCAACGACCGCTGGTATTGAGGCTGGGCAATTCCCGCATCTCAGCGGGTGAGTGTTCGACCCACTGCATCCTTCCACGCTGCGTATTTTGCGTCGCGATCCGGCGATGCCATTTGCGGCTCGAACCGCTGTTCCAGCGCCCAGGTCTCAGCAAAGCCGTCCATATCCGGGTAGACGCCAGCGTGCATCCCGGCCAGCCAAGCCGCCCCCAGCGCCGTGGTCTCGAGGATCTGGGGCCGGTCCACCGGTGCGCCGAGGATGTCCGCGAGGAACTGCATGGTCCAGTCGGACGCGGTCATGCCGCCATCGACACGCAGCACCGTGTCGCCGCCGCCCTCCCAATCGCCTTTCATGGCCTCGAGCAGGTCCCGAGTTTGGTAGCCGACGCTCTCGAGCGCGGCCTTGGCCAGTTCCCCGGGGCCTGTCCCACGGGTCAGCCCGTACAGAGCCCCTCGGCACTCGGCATCCCAATAGGGCGCGCCCATGCCGACAAAGGCGGGCACGAGGATGACATTCTGCGCGGGGTCAGCCTCAGCCGCCAGCGCGCCGGTTTCCGCTGCGTTCTGGATCACGCCCAACCCGTCACGGAGCCATTGCACTGCCGAGCCCGCCACGAAGATCGATCCCTCCAGCGCATAGGTCGGACGCCCGTTCAACTGATACGCAATCGTCGTCAGCAATCGGTTCTTCGACGGCACGGGGTCCTTGCCAGTGTTCAGCAGCGCGAAGCATCCCGTCCCATAGGTCGACTTCATCATACCCGGCTGGAAACAGCCCTGCCCCACGGTCGCGGCCTGCTGGTCACCCGCCACGCCGCGGATGGGGATGGGGGAGCCGAAGAGCTCCGGCAAGGTTTCGCCGAAGTCATCCGCAGAGTCCTCGATCCTGGGCAGAATGCGTCCAGGCACACGCAACAGTTCGCAAAGCTCCGCATCCCATGCGCAGGCATGGATGTTGCAGAGCATGGTGCGCGAGGCGTTGGTGGCATCAGTCGCATGCACCTTCCCGCCCGTCAGCCGCCAGATCAGCCAGGTGTCCACGGTGCCAGCCAGCAGGTCGCCTTCCTCGGCCCGCGCCCGGGCACCCTCCACATGGTCGAGGATCCAGGCGATCTTGGTGGCCGAGAAGTAGGGGTCGAGCAGCAGCCCCGTGTGCTCGGTGATCGTCGGCTCGTAGCCTTCGGCCTTCAGACCTGCACAGATCTCAGCCGTGCGCCGGTCCTGCCAGACAATGGCGTTGTGGATGGCCTTGCCGGTGTGCCGGTCCCAGACCACGACGGTTTCGCGCTGATTGGTGATGCCGATGGCAACGGGTGCGGGGCTGTCTCCGTCCAGCACCTCGCGACAGGTCTCGATAGTGGTGGTCCAGAGATCCTCGGGGTCATGCTCCACCCAGCCCGAGTCCGGGAATATCTGGGGGAACTCCCGTTGCGCGGTCCGTTGCGGTGTCAGGTTCTGGTCGAACAGGATCGCCCGGGTCGAAGTCGTTCCCTGGTCGATGGCGAGCACGCTGCCGGTCATGTGGCCTCCCTGAGATTTTCGGGGCTTATAGCACCGGGTTTGGCTCGACCGCATCCCCTATGCTGATCGTCCCCGGCGTGAGGACTTCCGCCGTGATCCCACCATGGCCGCGCACCGCGTTGTAGCCGCCATGACCCAGCGTCTCCTCCATGCGGGAGCAGGGGGCGCAGATGCCAGTGCCACGCAGGATGGCGGTGCCGATGCGGAACTCGGCTTTGCGGAGTGCCAAAAGGTTGACCCCGGCGACGACGAGATTGCGGCGGAGCGCCTCGGGCGGGGCCTCGGCGCCTGCCAAGTCAGAAATGACCGGAAGATGCTCCGCCTGGATGAGAGAGACGGCGCGCTTGCCTGCCGTGGCACGTCGGTCGCCCTCGAGCCCTGTCAGGCTGATCTCGACGGTTTCCAACGCAATCATGGGTTCGCGCCGGCCCGGGCGGATACCAATCCATCTCACGCGACCCACCCCTGCAAACCGCGCCAGCAGCGCACCCATGGGCGTTCCGAGTTGCGTCAAGACAGGAGGATTCCGGCCACCAGAACGCCGAGACCGAGAAAAGCCCCACAGATCGAGGCCATGTGGACGAACATCAGCCGGTTCAGTTCGGCCGGGCCATCGACCTCCGCTGGGTCCGCGCGCTTGAGCCATGTCGCCTTGCGGATACACCACAACACGCCAAACAGGCCGAGCACGCTGAGAGCCGCACCGATCCAGATCATGAGTTCCATGATCGGGGGATAACGCGCCGCTCGCAGGCTTTCCAGAGGAGATTCAGGAGCCCATCCCATGTAATGGAATGCGCAACTTATCCTCAAATGACCACAATTCCGGACTAGACCCCGCCACAAACCAGCCCTATGTTGTATTGGACCGCAATGGAGATCGATATGATTATCGTGGCTTTGGGTTTGGTGGCTGGCATCGCTTATCTGGCATGGACAATGCCGATTGAACAGAACAAGCGCCGCGTACCCATTCGTGTTCGCACGGACGATCATCGCCGCCCACGCCGCTGAACGGCCAGACGGCAACGGTAAAGCTTGCGCCGCTACGGCGCCCATTGACGGGTTTGATACCCACTTAAAATGTCTGTCTGGAAGAGAATCGGCGAGGCGCTGAGCGCGTTGATCGAGGGCGAGCCGCTATCGGCTGTCCTCGAGAGACTTACGACGCCGCCTGAGCGCACCGTCGCCTTCACCATCGCGGTGATTGCCCTTGGGGCGAAGATGGCCAAGGCCGATGGGCACGTGACCCGGGACGAGGTCGCGGCATTCCGCCGGATCTTCACCATCCCGAAGGAGGAGGAACCGCAAGCCGCGCGCCTCTTCAATCTCGCACGCACGGACGTGGCCGGGTTCGATGTCTATGCCCACCAGATCGCCCGGATGTTCCAGGACCGGCCGGAAGTGCTGGTCGACCTGATGGACGGGTTGCTCGAAATTGCTATCGCCGATGGTGAGTATCACCCGCGCGAGGGTGAGTTCATTGTCGCGGTCAATCACATCTTCGGGCTCTCGGAACAGGATCTGAGGCGCATCAAAGCGCGGCACCTGCCGGATGTGACGGATCCCTACATGGTCTTGGGTGTGGACCCGGAGGTCTCGCCCGCCGAGCTGCGCCAACACTGGCGGCAGCTGGTGCGCGACCTGCACCCTGACCGCATGATCGGACGCGGCGTCCCTGTGGAAGCGCAGCGGATGGCCGAGAAACGTCTGGCAGCGGTCAACGACGCCTATGAGACGATCCGGGCGGAGCGGCGGACAGCGGAGCTGGCAGGCGCGGTCTTCTAGGCCCTTAAGCCGCTAGTATCGTGCGGGGAACTGGATCTCCCGAACATAGCGCGCGATCATCTCGATCTCGTTGAACGAGAGCTTGCGGTTCCCGGGCATGTCGCCAAAGGACCATCGCTGCGCAGGCACACCCTCGGTGACGGCCTTGTGGAAGTCCCGACGCGACAGTGAGCGTGGCTTGTAGGCGTCATGATGCAGGCTCGGCCCCGCGATCGTCCCTTCACCCTCGACCCCGTGACAGTCGGCACAATGGCGCTTGAACAAGCTGAGCCCTGCAATGGCCAGTTGCGAGTACTTCCGGCGTTCCAGCGTCTCCCGGTGTCCGGGGTTCGGTTCGGAATAGAGGATGGGCGGCGATACCATTGCAGGCCCGGTCACCACAGCCGATAGGATCAATGTGTTACGCACGACCGGCATCAGAACACCCAGCTACCTCCAAGCCGAGGCTACCGGGCGCAAGTTAAGCGTTGATTGACAGATCGGCGCGGCGCTCAGCAGACAGCGTCGATGCGCTCCAGGCTCATGGCCCCGGGGACGACGGTAACCGGGATCGGCATCCGCCCGCCCATGCGCGCGACCATCTGGCTGACCAGCGGACCAGGGTTGTCCCCCTCACCCGCGCCCAGGACCAGGACGCCGATCTCCTTGTCCTCCTTGATGAGCTCCAGGACCTCCTCGCCCCGGTTGCCCTCACGGATGATGAACTCGGGCGTAACCCCGCAGAGATCCTGCAATTCGCCAGCCAATTCGCCCAGTCGGGCCTCCGCCGCATCGCGGGCCTCCTGGCGCATCAGCTCGGCCACGCCCACCCAATGTTGGAATTCGTCCGGCGCGATCACGTAGAGCATCACCACGCCGCCACCGGTCTTCTGCGCGCGACGGGCGGCGAACCGCATGGCGTTCATGCATTCAGGGGTCTCGTCGACCACCACCATAAACTTGCGCAAACGGGTTCTCCCTCAGCCCTGCCGACACCGCAGGATGGCAGGAACTTCCGCAAGCCGCAAGCAAGTCAGAAAACCGCAGCATCCGGCGGGGGCGCCCAAGTGGGCCACCAGCGGCCGTCGCCGGCCCGGATCGTCCAGTTGGGCTGACCCTCCGCAAAGAACTTCAACTCGTGCATCGCATCCTGGCCCGCGCGGTCGAGCCACGCGACCACGCAGCCCAATAGCGGCACGCGGGAGACCTCCGCATACGACACCAGCGTGGCGTCGCCATCCGCGTCCAATTCGATGGCACAAGCCGAGCCCTGCCATACGGCGCTGTCGCCAATGGCGCGCCAGCGCACGCTCCCGTTCGCACCGCGCTCCAGGACCTCGACGTCGAAATGCGGGACGGCTTTGCTCAGAGGTGGCGTGGTTGTGGCCCTGAGCAGACCGGCAGTCTCGGGATGCGGCTCGATCCGATCCACCGTCCGGTTCCAAACCTGGCCTCTCGGGCGCAGTTCGACCAGTCCGGCCACCTCGGCAACAGGGCGCGCAATGCGGACAGCGCCAACCAAGCGCAGTGTCGCCTTCAGCCGGGACCCCGCAGTGATCAGCGCGAGGAACAGGCCGAACATGGCCGGAATTGTGAAGACCCCGAGATCGAGCGGCTCCAGCACGCGGCCCAGCACACCCGCTCCCATGAAGGTGACAAGGAAGAGGCCCCTGAGCCTCGGGACCCAGACCATCACGACTGTGCACGGGACCCAGAGGATCAGGATTGCGATCAGCAGCACCAGCCATCCCATGAGCCCCCCAGACCCGTCCGAGGCCATCATGCCGTAGAACATGTTGGCGATCAGGATGCCGAGCGCCAACCACCAGCGGTGCAGGGCCCAGAACCTGTGTGCCGGGCCCGTCATGGCTCAACGCGAACGCAGAAAGCCCACGACATCGTAGACCTCGTCCAGGATCGGCTCCGCCAAAGCCGCGGCACGGTCGGCACCCTGGCCCAGAATGCGATCGATCTCTGCGGGATCAGCCTCCAACCGGGTCATCTCGGCGGTCAGGGGGGCGAGTTTCTCGACCGCGAGTTCCGCCAACGCTGGTTTGAACGCGCCGAAGCCCTGCCCGCCATGCTCGGCGATCACCTGCTCCGCCGACATATCGGCCAATGCCGCATAAATGCCTACGAGGTTCCTGGCCTCTGCGCGCTCGGCCAGCCCCTCGATGCTCTCGGGAAGAGGCTCGGGGTCCGTCCGCGCCTTGCGGATCTTGTTGGCAATCGCATCCGCATCATCGGTCAGGTTGATCCGGGACATGTCGGATGGGTCCGACTTTGACATCTTCTTGGTCCCGTCACGCAAGGACATGACGCGCGGCGCCGGACCGCCGATCAGGGGCTCCGGCAGCGGGAAGAAGTCCTCCACCACGAAATCGTTGTTGAACTTGGTCGCGATATCCCGGGAGAGTTCAAGGTGCTGCTTCTGATCCTCGCCCACGGGCACATGGGTCGCCTTGTATACGAGGATATCGGCGGCCATCAGTGCCGGATACGTGTAGAGCCCGCCAGACGCATTCTCGCGGTTCTTCCCCGCCTTGTCCTTGAACTGGGTCATGCGGTTCAGCCAACCGAGGCGCACGACGCAGGTGAAAACCCAGCCAAGCTGCGCATGCGCGGGAACCTGGGACTGGTTGAACAGGATCGATTTCGCAGGGTCCAACCCCGCCGCCATGAACGCCGCGGCCACGCGCCGGGTCGCGATCTTCAGGTCTTCGTGGCGCAGCGTATCCGTGATCGCGTGCTGGTCGACCATGCAATAGATCGTCTCCATCCCGCTATTCTGCAGCTCGACGAACCGCTTCACGGCACCCAGATAGTTGCCCAGCGTCAGGGCACCCGTGGGCTGGACGCCCGAGAACACGCGTTGGGTATGCGACATTGCCTTGCCTCCTTGATCGAGGCGTCTGTTATTGGGCGGCGTCTGCCCGGTCAAGCGCGTGGATGACGGCAGCCGGGTCCACGTCGAAATGCTGGTCGTAATCTCCAGGGCCACCGATGACGGGCACGTGCTCAAGGCCAAGCTGGCGGCACATCCACCAGTAGGGGCTCTTCACGAAATTGCCCGGGAAGATCTCGATCACGCGAGTGCCCGGGCGGCAAAAGAGTAGGTTCGTCAGCCCCGCCCCGTGCACGGCGACCACCGTCTTGGCGGCGGCAAAATGCGCGATCTGTTTTCGATGATTTCGATCATTTGCTTCGAAAATTTCGAAACTACGCTCACCGAGTGCTGCTTCCAGAGCCTCACCATTCCGAACCCGACGAAGCTTGGCACCCTGACGTGAGAGGTAGAGCCGCTCACCAAACTCTCCCTCAGACGGACCATACTCCGACGCAAATGCCTCGCCCAGTCGCCCGGCCAAAGCCCGGTCCAGCGGCGGCCATTCCCAGTGATCACCGCGCGGGAAGTGCACGACCGCCTCGTCCGGCACAACCATCTTGTTGGCCGGGACATGGTGGATTGTCAGCTCCGGATAGAGGTTCGCGATGCCCGCATACATGGCCGCCTCGACATCGGTCCGGTCTGGCTGTTTGACGACGGTCAATGGGCCATCCAGCACGCGGCGTTCCAGCAGGTCGATCAGGCGGAGGCCGTTCTCCGTGAGCAGGTGGAAGTACTGCACGGTTGTCTGAGGCGCGAAGACCAGTCCGGGAACCACGACCTCGTCCCGCCGCCAACCGAGAGAACACGTGTTCCAGTTCACCCCGGCACTGCGCATCTGCACGGTGGCCCCGCGCTTGGGCAGCAATACCGACCCCATGCTCATATCGATCAGGGCATCGCGAAACGCGCCCGTTCTAGGCCCCATCGCGACCCCAGGGTCGAAATCAATGGCCGGGTCGGTGCTATCATGCGGCAGGCACGCGTCGAGAAACGCCCGATCGGACGCGACATCCTCTGCGGTGATGTACGAGGTTTCGTCCACCAGCACACGGTCGGCCCCTTCGATCAGGTCGATACCCGTGGGGTAGAAGCCCAGAGCACGCCTCAGCCAAGGAAACACCCGGACGAGCAGCAGCGAGGCACCCCATCGCATGTGACGCGCTGTCAGAACCCTGCGCCAAGCCGGTTTGTGTCGCGCCATAGTGCCTCCGCTGGATCGGGCCGTCTTAGGAGGGTTGCAAGCCCGATGCAAACCCGCTGACGCAAAGTCATGAGCCCGCAAGATCAGGCCACGACACAACAATACTTGTTTCCGGGATATGAGAACCGCTGCCGCACTCTAGTGGTTCCATGATCAGTCAAGTTTTGGTCTTGATGCGGGCAAGTCGTTTGTCCATTGTACATTTCACCATCAACACCCGATTGGGGGCATCGGGATCAAACAACCATAACCTGACAGGGAACGACCTTATGGCTGGAGAGAACGATAAGTTTGAAGTGTACAAGGACAAGCGGGGGGAATTCCGCTGGCGCCGCAAAGCGACGAACGGACAGATCGTTGGCGCGTCCTCCGAGGGATACAAGAAGAAAGCCGATTGCGAAGCGAACATGAACCGCGGCCATGTACCGACGGACAAGTGGGAGTTCTACAAGGACAAGCGCGGAGAGTTCCGCTGGCGCCGCAAAGCCCAGAACGGCAACATCATCGGCGCATCCACCGAGGGCTATACCAAGAAAGGCGACTGCGAGAAGAACGCGGAACGCCAGGGCTACAAGGCCTGATGATCTCGGGCAGGCACGCGTCCGGGTGGCGCGCGGCCTGCCCACCCCGGGAGGGGGAAATCCATGACCTACACCGTTGCAGATCTGGTCGCGGAGTTCCTGGGCGAGCTTCGTGTCGAGATGGCGTTTGGCGTGATCTCGGTTCACAATATACCGCTGATGGACGCGATCACCCGGCGCAACCGGATCCGCATCGTGCCGGCGCGGGGCGAGGCGGGTGCTGCCCACATGGCCGACGGCTATGCGCGGGCCGGAGATCGTTTGGGTGTTCTGATCACGTCAACCGGCCCCGGGGCTGCCAACGCCTGCGGTGGTTTGTTCGAAGCTTGGACCGCCTCCACACCCCTGCTGCACATCACCGGCCAATCAAGGTCCGAGCATATTGAACGTGGACGTGGCACCACCCACGAGACCAAGGACCAGGCGGGGATGCTTGCCGGGGTCTGCAAGGGCGTGTTCCGCATCCGCTCGGGCGCGGAGGCACTCGGTGTCCTGATCCAGGCCGTCCGGACCGCCTATACCGTCCCGCACGGCCCGGTGTCCGTCGAGATCCCTGCCGACATTCAACGTACGGAGATCTCGCGGCCCCAGAGTTTCGACCTGCCAGTGCTCGATATTGCGGTTGGGCCGACCCCTTCCGAACCGGACATGGAGATGCTGGCCGAGATGGTGCGCGCGGCGCGGCGCCCGATGCTGTGGCTCGGTTCCGGTGCCCGCGGCGCAGGTCCAGCGGTGGAGGCCCTTGTGGACCTCGGCTTGGGCTGCGTCAGCTCCTGGCAGGGGCGAGGCATCGTCTCCGAGAACCATCCCTTGTCGCTCGGTGCCATGAATGGTGGCGGGATTTCGCTGATCGAGGAGTTCTACGCATCCTGCGATCTGTTGCTTGTGATGGGATCCCGGCTGCGAGGGCACGAGACCATCGATTTCTCCGTGAACCTGCCCCGGCCACTTGTGCAGATCGACCTGGACCCGTTGGCTGACGGGCGGACCTATCCAAACGATGTGTTCGTGCGTGGGGCGGTTGGCTCTGTTGCCTACGATCTCGCGCGGCGATTGGATGGTTGGTCTCCTGCTCCCGACTTCGCGGAAGATGTGGCGCGGGTGAAGTCCCGGGCGCGCGCGGCGTTTCGGGCGACATTGGGCCCTTACGAGAGCTTCGCCGAGCAGCTTCAACCAATCCTGGACGACGGTGTGATCTTCGCCCGGGACGTGACGATCAACCACTCGACCTGGGGGCACCGGCTGACTCAGCTCCACCACCCGACGCAGAACATCTACCCGGTGGCGGCAGGGATCGGGCAGGGGCTGAGCCTTGCCATAGGTGCTGCAATGACAGGTCAGAAGACGCTCTGCATGACGGGAGATGGCGGGTTCATGCTGAACCTCGGCGAGCTGTGGACGGCGATTCAGGAGCGTGTGGACCTCACGATCCTCGTCATGAACGATGCAGGCTATGGCGTGATCAGGCATATCCAGGATGCGACGGGTGCGGGGCGGAGCCAGGAGACGCTGGCCATCCCCGATCTCGCGGATCTGGCGCAAACGGCGGGCCTGCCGTTCTGGCGCGTCAGAGCACCGGAGGAGTTTGGGCCAAGGATCACCGAGGCTGTCGCCCACGCTGGTCCTTCGTTGGTAGAGGTTGACATGACGGCGATTGGGCCGCATCCGCCTTACTTTCCCTATGGCCCGAAAGCGGAGGCGGTGGACTAGATGGAAGCGCTCCTTCCCCCGGAGATCAGCATTGTCGCCGCATCCGTGCTGATGGGGGTCAGCTTCATCGCGTCTCTGATCACGGCGGCGTTCGGGATTGGCGGCGGGGTGGTGATGATCGCGGTGCTCGCGTCCCTGCTGCCGCCCGCAGCGCTCATCCCGGTCCATGCGGTAGTGCAGGTGGGCTCGAACGCCGGCCGGGCGCTGATCATGCGCGCCCATATCGACTGGCCCATATGGATGGTGTTCCTGGCGGGCACGGTGGTCGGCGTTGCAATCGGCGGCGTGCTGGTAATCGACCTGCCGCCTGCGCTGATACAGATCGGCATTGGGCTCTTCATCCTCTGGACGATCTTCCTCAAACCGCCCGCCTTCCTGCGCCATTCGGCGTGGCTGGCTGGCGGCGTATCTTCAATCCTGACCATGTTCTTCGGGGCGACTGGCCCGTTCGTGTCGGCCTACCTGAAGACGCGCCAGTACGATCGCATGACCCAGGTGGCGATGCAGGGTGCGTGCATGACCGCGCAGCATCTTCTGAAGGTGGTCGCCTTCGGCGTACTGGGCTTCGCCTTCGGGCCCTACATCGTGCTGATCGCAGGGCTGATCGGGTTCGGTTTTCTCGGCACGGTCGCGGGTCGGCGCATACTGATGAAAATCGACGAGGCCCTGTTCAAGCGTGTTCTGAACGGGATCCTGATTCTGCTGTCATTGAGGCTAATCTGGGCGGGCGCGTCGTCTTACCTCTAGACCAAGCTTTCTGGACCAAGCTCACCGATCCTCCGCCGTGTTCGGCTTGAAGTCGGTGTTGCGCTGGCTCTCTCCAGCGCCGCCCAGACCCCGCAGAACATCCCGGAAGATCGTCTCGATCACGGAGTCATCCCGGACGGTGTCTCGCTGTGTCGGACGGCTTGGGGCCGGCGCCAGCACCACTTGCGGTTCCGGCGGGCGGGTGGACTTCAGCGGGCGCGGGGTGCGACCGTCGTGGATACGGCGCATGACCTCCGACCAGATTTCTGCGGGAAGACCGCCGCCGGTGACACCTGTCAGCGGGCGGTTGTCATCATAGCCCATCCAGACCCCGGCCACGAAATCCGCCGTGTAACCGATGAACCAGGCATCGCGAGCCTTCTGGGTTGTGCCCGTCTTGCCGGCGACCTGCCAGCCACCGACTTGAGCGCGCTTGCCTGTGCCCTCGGTGACCACGGCCTGCATCATATGGGTCAGCAGCCCCGCCGTCTTCTCCGAGATCACCCTATCGCCGGGGCCCTTGGTCCGCTGGTCAATCGGGGTGTCATCGCCCCGCAGCCTGATTGCGCGCACGCCATGCGGCTCGGCCAGTTGCCCGCCATTGGCGACGGTCGCAAAGACCCCCACCATGTCGATCAGCTTGGCCTCCGAGGTGCCAAGCGCGATGGCAGGCCCGGGGGCAAGCTCGGTGGAGATACCCATCTCACCTGCAAGGTCGCGCACCCGTCCACGACCCGCCTGTTCCGAGACCCGCACGGCGATGGTGTTGACCGAGCGCGCCAAGGCCTCGCGCAACGTCATGGGCCCGCGATAATTGCCGCCATAGTTCTTGGGCGACCAGTTGCCGATGGTGATGGGAACATCCTGGAAAATGTCAAGCGGCCCGAGCCCTTTCTCCAGCCCCGCTGCATAGACGATGGGTTTGAAGGCCGAGCCGGTCTGGCGCAGCGCCTGTGTCGCCCGGTTGAACCGCGCGGCCCCGCGTTCGCGCCCGCCGACCATGGCCCGAACGGCCCCGTCATAATCCATGACCACGATGGCAGCCTGCGCCTCGGATCCCTCCTTGACCTTGCGGTCGAACACATCGGCAAGTGCTGCCTCCGCCATGCGCTGCATTTCCGGGTCGAAAGTGGTCTCGATCTCGATATCTGCCGCCTTAAGGAGGTCCAGGAACTGGTCCTGTCCGCCATCTTCCATGATCCAGTCGGCGAAGGCCCCGCCTGCCCGCGCAGCCGCGGCACTGCTGAGCACTGCCGGATTGGCGAGCGCCTCAATGGTCTCGCGCTGGGTCAGATAGCCCTGTTCTTCCATGAGCCGGACGATGACGCTTGCCCGACCCTGCGCACGCGACAGATCATTGGTGGGGGCATAGCGCGACGGCGCACGGAGCAAACCCGCAAGCATGGCGGCCTCGGCTGCTGACAGGAGACGCGCGGATTTTCCGAAATAGCGCTGTGAGGCCGCCTCGAACCCATGTGTCCCGGCACCGAGATAGACGCGGTTCAGGTAGACAGAGAGGATCTCCTCCTTCGTATACTTCAGCTCCAGCGCCAGTGCCATGGGCAGTTCCTTGAGCTTGCGCTCAAGACTGCGGGATGCATCCAGGAAGACGTTCTTTGCGACCTGCTGGGTGAGGGTGGAGCCCCCCTGGACAAGCCTCCCAGCCTTGTAGTTCTGGTACATGGCGCGGGCGATGCCGCGTGGGTCGATGCCGACATGCTGGTAGTAGCGCTTGTCCTCGACGGCGATGACGGCGTTCACCAGATGGGGCGAGACATCGCCGGCACGCAGCTCTCCGCCGTATTGCTCGCCACGCCAGGCAAACACCCTGCCCTCGCGGTCATCGAGGATGACGGAGCCCGTGCCCCGGCCGTCAAACAGCTCCTTTGAGTCGGGCAATTGGGCGTAGTAGACCGCAGTGACCGTGCCGAGCATGATGAGAAGGATGGCCGTCACGCGCCAGGTCGCTCCCCAGATGGCGCGAACCACCCAGCGCACGGCACGTCCGATCGGGCCCGGCCCCGGAGGAGCCTTGGCCGAGCGCTTGGCTTTGCTGTCTGGTTTCTGCTTTGCCACTGCGCTCCCCTGGCTCCTGGGCAGAAGATATGCGATCGGGCGTGCAGCGCCAAGCGCATGATCGATATTCACACGTTTCTTGCACGGGATTCAGTCCGTCTGCGAAGTGGGATTGTCGTCTGAGAGAGCTGGCTGGGACGGGAGGACTCGAACCTCCAACCTACGGTACCAAAAACCGGTGCTCTACCAATTGAGCTACGTCCCATGCGCGCGCGGAACATAGTTTGAGGTGCAGAGCCCCGCAAGCCAGAAAACGCGCTTGCGCGTCCGGGTGCGCAGAAGTATATCACCGCACCGGTTGTCGGAGTGTAGCTCAGCTTGGTAGAGCACTGTCTTCGGGAGGCAGGGGCCGCAGGTTCAAATCCTGCCACTCCGACCAATGATTTCATCAAGTTAATCAACCTCTCGATTGAGAGTTGTCTCGATTTTGTCTCGCAAACAGCCACCGACCGGTGAAGCTGCGGGTTGCTTGAGCGCCCTACTGTTGCGTTGCGCTCAAATGTATGCGTTGTTCTTGATCGCAGCAAAAGAGGAGACAGACGAATGCCCTCACATCGACTACACCTCAATCTTTGCAGATCACTCTGAAGCCCTGCCGATCCAAGCGAGAGAACGCGAGATCCCGACCTCTGTAGGCAGACCTGGCAACTGAAAAGTCGTTACCAAAGTAACCGCCTCTAGTGGCCCGCAGGCAGCTGTCAGTACAATTTTCTTCTTCTCGGCCATCGCCTGGGCGATAGGGGTAGCCAAATCTTCTTTCGCCAGACTCCACTAAATTTCTACACCACTCCCAGACGTTGCCAATTAGGTCCTCCGGACTATTCTCAGACCACGAACCCCCGGTTCTACCAAAACAGCCAACTGCGCAAACTTTAGAAATTCCGCTTCCCCTCACATTTGCAAGTGTTGTATCGCCGACATCACCCCATGGGAACAACGAAGCACCGCTCCCCCGAGCCGCCCACTCCCACTCAACTTCACTTGGTAATTGCACCCGAATCTGTAACTGCTCAGAGAGCCATTGACAGAATGCGTTAGCCTCAAACCAAGTCACACCGATCTGCGGGTAGTTCGGATAATGAGTATTCGGAACTGGTGCTGGCCCGTTACGATCTCGCCACGCTTTACCATCGTCGGTCCACCAATCCCCGTTGACAAAACCATTGTCTGCGTCAACAAAAGTTTGATACTGCAGTACCGTTACTGGAAACTTTGAGATTCGGAACGATCTTACACCGACAGCGTGTTGAGGTTGCTCACGGC
>JBCDID010000046.1:0-14151 GCA_038749355.1 Pseudomonadota bacterium
ATGCCGGGCTCCAGCACATGGTCACGCACCCTCGCGGAAGTCGATGGGACAGTGGATCAGCGGTCTGACGATCGGTTCGGGGCCACCATCACCGCAGTGTCCGTCTCCGACACATTGGCTGAGATGACACGACTGGCTATGACAACCTCTCCATCGTGACCCTCAACCTTCAAAAACAATGATGGCCTGATGCCACCCGAAACAGTGTCCAGTTCAGTCACGGAAAGCTCGGTCACCTTCTCACGATCAGTCATCGCTGGTTCCTTTTCATTCAATCAATACGACCGAACTTTAGCACCCCGGCGCACCCAGATCCGTAACAGATGCTACCAGTTTCAGTTGCGGCCCAATACTTGTTATGCGGGTGCTGGGTGTGCGTTTTGCTTAACTTGGACCGAGGACTGGAATTGCACGGCGACTGTGCGCGCCTGGCTGCCCCGTTAAAGGAACCGTGCGTCCCAGGGGTACTGGCTCAACCGCTCGACGCCCGTTTCCGTGATTACCACTTGGTCTTCCAGCTTGATGGAGAAGTCCCCGCCCTTGTGGCCGATCAGGGCCTCGACGCAGAGCATCATGCCGGGCTCCAGCACATGGTCGAACGCACCTTCGCGCCAGTCTTCCGGGTAGAGGATCATCGGCCATTCATCGCAGAGCCCGACGCCATGCATCTTGCAGGAATAGCGGCTGTCGACGAACTCGGGCGTCAGATGGTGACCGCTGAAAGTGATCTCCTTGAACGATTTTCCAGGGGCCAGCAGCGCCGTGTTCTCCTCGATATGATCGACTGCAAACCGGTAAAGCCGCTTCATCTCCGCCGTGGGCTCGCCGTCGCCCACCCAGAAGGTGCGGGACATGTCGCAGCACATTCCGTAGGGGCCCACGAGGTCCGTGTCATAGGCCACGATCTCGCCGTTCTGAACGATGCGGGGACCGCATTCCTGGAACCATGGGTTTGTGCGCGGGCCGGAGGTGAGCAGGCGGCACTCGATCCACTCGCCGCCCCGGCGGATGTTCTCAGCATGCATGACGGCCCAGATGTCGTTCTCTGTCATGCCCGGGCGCGCCGCGTCCTCCATCAGCCGGCAGGCGACCTCGGTGGAGTGGATGGAGCAGCGGAGCGCCTTCACCTCGTCCGGTCCCTTGATGGCGCGGACGCGCTCGGCCAGTTCCTCGCCCTCTTCGATGGTGAAGCCCGCCTCCATGAAAGCGTGCACGCCGGAGATGGCCATCTTGTCGATCGCGATCCGGCGATTGCCCCCGTGGGCGGCCATCAGATCTGCGATGTCGCCGACGAAGGTGTGGCTGTCCTCGACCTGCTTGTCGCCATTGACGAAGTAGAACATGGCCGCGCCGCCGCGCACTTCCGAGACACAAGGATTGAAGTCCGACAGGAAGTTTGCGGAGCCCTTGTAGTCGTAGAGCACCATGTGCCCGTCCGCCCCGATGAAAACCGCGCGGAAGGGGTTGTGGGCGTTCCAGAGCTGCATGTTCGTGGAATCGGTCGCGAAGCGGATGTTCAGCGGGTCGAAGAACAGCGCGCCCCCGTAGCCGCGTGCATTTATCCCTGCGACAAGGCGGGCATGGCGGTCGCGGCGCATCTGATCAAGGTTTGGGCATTCGAGGCCCGCCTCGGCCCACTCCCGATAGGCCAGCGGGGTGGGGCCAATCTCGGCGCGGTCATCATCGTCCGGCGAGCCATCCGGGCGGAGCGGCATCACCTTGCGCGTGTCTGAGAAATGCTGGTTCATACTGGCCTCCCTCGACTGTTGACGCTGAGGGCCCGGAATGGAGCGGTCTTGTCTGGAAACGTCGCGTGGCGTCGTATTCGAGCGCAATAACTCCCGCAAAACAGGTTTGGGTGATTGAAGATGTTTGTTCGGACGAGATTGCTTGCATTCACATTGGCGGCTGCATGTCTGGCCGCATGTAACACTGCCGACCCGGGAGCACCTAGCGCTGAAGCGCGTCCGACGGGTGCGGTTGCTGCCGATGCAAAGGCGCCGGGTGGTGGGTCAGGGGAGGGTGCCTCTGCCGGGTGTACCTATCCCGATGGGTCGCCCCTGCCGCCACCGGGGTTGTCCGAGGAGGCCATGAATTCGCTGGACTTCGGGCCGATGATGGCGACGACCTATGCCGAGCTGTTCCCGGGCGACAAGTCGGTCAACGTGACCGCCCTTCGCGACCCAGAGGCTGTCATGCTGACATCGGCGTGCTCGCCGAACCACGTCTTTTGGACGCACCTTTCGCTGGTGGACATGACGCGTCCTGCGGATCTGCCGCTTAACGCTGATGCGCCGCCAGAGGCCAGGGCAATCATGCGGGCGTTTTCGTTCACCGACCGTGGGCGGCAGGTACTGCCGGGGATGCTGAAGTCGCTGGAGCGCAGGTCCTGATCGTCAGACCGTGAGCTTCAGCGCCTCGATGTAAGGCTTGTCCTCGGTCTCCATGATCCGGATGATCTCGCGGTGCATGCGCCTTTTGTGCTCACCGAAGATGGCGCGGGATTTCTTGAACGTTGCTGCGTAATCGATGGCGGTCTCCAGCGTTGCCTCAGCGTCCGTGAGAGCTGCCGTGACCACGTGATCGGCCACCAGTTCCTCGGCCGTCAGCCGCCGCCCGGTCAGCTTCATCTCGTTGAAACGGTGCTCGGGGATCGCCTTGCGGCAAAACGCGATCATGCCGGGCAGGAAGGGGATCGAGATATCCACCTCCGGGAAACACAAATACCCTCGATCGGCCCGCATGAACCGGAAGTCGCAGCAGCAGGCGAGCATGGCGCCGTTCCCGAATGCGTGCCCCGTGATCGCGCCGATGACCGGCACCGGGCATTGCAGCAGCCTGGCGAAGACCTTGTTCATTCCGTACATGAAGGCACGGACCTCGTCGTGGGCGCCGCCCTGCATTTTCTGCATCAGCCAGTTGAGGTTCACCCCCTGGCTCCAGTTCTTTTCGTCATCCGAGGTCAGGACGATGGCCTTGACCTTCTTCTCGGCTTCGACCTCGTCAAACGCGGCCAGCATCGCCTCGGCAAAGGCGAGGTCCTGGCGGTTCTCGCCATTGGTCATGGTGATGATGGCGACACTGTCGCGGATATCGGTCTGGACGATGGGCATGTGGGCCTCCCCGGATGTGACCGGCAAGGTTTGGCACCAGCAGCCCCGACGGGCAACGACGACGTGGCGGAAGGCACAAAGGGTTTGGCCCTGCGGGCCTCGGTGCATCACGCCCCGACAAGCGGGGCTTTGGATGCACCCTACGCGGCGCCTCAGGCCAGCAGTTTGGCGTCGAACGGATAGCGCGTCAGGTTCTCCACGCCCGTCTCGTTGATCAGCACCTGATCCTCCAGCTTGATGCCATCGGGCGCGCCGGGGATGCCCATATAGGCCTCGACGCACAGGCACATGCCGGGCTCCAGCACGTAGTCATTGCCCTTGGGCGGCAGATCGCAGGGCCACTTGATGGATGGCCACTCGTCGCACAGACCGACCCCGTGCATCTTCGAGCCATAACGTTGCGGGATGAACTCCTCGGCCAGTTCGCGTCCGGCATAGGCGACTTCCTCGAAGGTCATGCCGGGCTTCAAGCTGGCCGTGTTCTCCACGATCAGCGCATGCGCCTCACGGTACAGCCGCCGCTGTTCGGCCGAGGGGTCGCCGGGACCCATCCACCACGTACGGCTGAGGTCCGCGCAGATCCCGTAAACACCGATCATGTCCGTGTCGAAGGCGAAAAGCTCGTTCTCCTGCATAACCCTGGGCCCGCACTCCTGCATCCACGGGTTGGTGCGCGGACCGGAGTTGAGGATACGCGTCTCGATCCACTCGCCGCCGCGGATGAAGTTGCCGTTCTGCAGGACGGCCCAGGCGTCCACCTCGGTCATGCCGGGGGCAAGTGCTGCCTCCATCTCGTGCATGGCCTGCTCGCAGGAGAAGATTGCGCAGCGCATGGCGTGGATCTCATCCTCGCCCTTGATGACGCGGGTCTTCTCGGTCAGCTCCTCGCCGTCCATGACTTCGAGACCCAATGCCTCCAGGGCCCGGATCCCGTGCAATTGCATCTTGTCCACGGCAATCCGGCGGTTGCCGCCGACCCCGTGTTCGCGCATCAGGTGCAGGATCTGATCGGCCAGGCTCTCGGCGCGCTCCTCCGCCATGTCTCCGGCCGAGAAGTAGAACAGCCCGGCCACCTCGCGGACCTCGCGCACCAGCGGCGCATAGGAGCTCAGATGCGGCGTGCGCGCGTAGTCCCACAGCACCATGTAGCCATCAGGCAGCAGCAGGCAGACGCGGAACGGATTGTGTGCGTTCCAGAGCTGCATGTTCGTGGTGTCGGTGGCGTAGCGGATGTTGAGCGGATCCGTCAGAAGCAGCGCGCCATAATCCCATTTGTCTAGCGCCTCGACCAGCCGGGCATGCCGGAACTTGCGCATGCGCTCAACGTTGGGCACCTCGATCCCGGCCTCCGCCCATTCCCGGAATGCGAGCGCCGTCGGCCCTATCTCCACCCGGTCATTGTCATCCGGCGTGCCGTCGGGCTTGAGCGGGACGGTCCCTCCAATCTTCCGGTTGCTGGCGTAGTGCTCATTCATGGCGCGCTCCCGTGATTTTCCAGCAATATTACGGGAAATTTAACGAAAATCTGTCATAGCGGCGACAAGGTTCGTCGCCTGCATGGTTGTCACGGCCCGTTGACAGATGGGGACCGTGGCGGGACAAACCGCGCCATGGACCCGGTGAAGCTGCAATACGAGACCTATCCCTATCCGGCCCGCGACCCGGCCGATGAGGCTGGCCGGCTGATCGAGGGGTCGCCTTCGCACCCCGTCGAGATCGATCATTTCCTGTTCCAGGGTCGGCGGGACTGGTCACTGCCTTTCCGGGTTTTGGCTGCCGGTGGCGGGACCGGAGACGGGCTGATCATGCTGGCGCAGAAGCTGGCCGATATCGGCTGTCCTGCCGAGATCACCTATCTCGACATGTCCGAGGCGTCCCGCGAGATCGCCGAGGCCCGTGCCAAAGCTCGCGGGTTGGAGGTCCGGTTTCTCACCGGCGATCTCCTGAACGCGCCCGAGCACGGCCCCTTCGACTACATCGATTGTTGCGGGGTGCTGCACCATCTGCCCGACCCGGATGCCGGGTTCCGGGCGCTGGCCGAGGCGCTGGCCCCCGAGGGCGGGATGGGCCTTATGGTCTATGCGCCTTATGGCCGGTCAGGGGTCTATCCTTTGCAGGAGGCGTTCGGGGCGCTCCTGCGAGATTTCGCACCTGCAGCACAAATCTGTCACGCGCGCGTGACGCTTGACCTGCTGCCGGAGACGCATCCTTTTCGTCGGAATGCTATCCTTGGGGATCACCGCGACTCGGATGCGGGGCTTTATGATCTTCTGCTGCACTCCCGGGATCGGGCCTATTCGGTGGACGAGTTCACGGCGGCTTTGGAACGGGCAGGGCTTGGCCTTGTCTCGTTTCTTGAGCCGCGCCGCTATGATCCACTGACCTACCTGCCCAAGGATCCGGATCTGGTCGAGCGGGTCAAAAAGTTGGATCCTGTCGAACGCATGGCGGTGGCCGAGAAGCTGGCCGGGAACATCAAGACCCATATCGCCTACGTCACGCACGCGGGACGTGCTGCGAAGGCGGAGGCCCGTCCGACCAAGCCTGACCTTGTGCCGCGCATATCCGGGGTCGATCCGCAGGCTCTGGCCAAGCAGATCCACGCCAAAGGTGGTTTTACCGCGACCGTGGACGGGCACGGGTTTCGCGTCGAGATCCCGCGCGCCTCGGCCCCGCTGATCGCGCGCGCGGACGGGCGGTTCTCGCTCGGCCAGATCGCAGCGGGACAGGACTGGCTCGCGTTCTCGGCGGCCTGGGGTCCGGTGCATCGCGGGCTCACGGGCATGAACCTTCTGCACTACTCGGCGGGCGCCCGCAGATGAACGCGACACCGCCATGGCTGCTTGACCATGCGCCCTACACACCGTTCATGCACGCGCGCACGGCCCACCCTCCCGGGATCTCGCCATTGGACCCGGCGGAGTGGACGGTCAGACATGCGGACTTCGACGCCCAGATGACCCGTCGGGCGGAGGTGCTGGCGGAGGCACACGACATCTCTGTCGCGGCGCTCAACGAAGGTGAGGCCCCGGCTTTGGAGTTGCTCTGTGCGATCAAGGCGCATCTCGGCCAGGACCCCTCTCCGACCCTGAAGGAGGAGTACTGCCCACTGACGGCGCTCGGGCACATGATAGCAGAGGATTTCTGCCTGTTGCTTCCTGATGAGCTCTCGGGTGAATACCGGCTCGTGTCAGCGGTGCTCTGCTTCCCCTCGCGCTGGCTGTTGCCGGAGAAGATGGGTCGTCCGATGACCACCATTCACACGCCGGTGCCCGAGTACAACGAGACCCTGGGCCGCCGGGTCAACCGGATGTTCGATACCTTGCGGCCGGAGCGCCCGCTGGTGCGCGTGAACTGGCTGGTCCATGCGGTGCCGGAACTGCATCTTCCATTGCGCCACACGGACAAGCTGATGGCCTCGGCCAGCCCGGAAGGCCCGTTCTACCTGCGCACGGAGCGCCAGACGCTGGTCCGCCTGCCTGAGACGGGCGCCGTCGCCTTCGGCATTAAGACTTCGGTAACCCCTATCGAGTGCCTGACCCCACCGGAAGCCGCGGCCCTGGCCGACGGTCTTTCAGGTTTCGACGAGCCCACCATGGCCTACCGGGCAGGCGCTGAACTCATCGGAAATGCGATTGCTGCACTGCGCAAAATCGCTTGCGGCGCGGAAGGCGCGTGCCCATAGTTTCTACAGACCGGAACGGGAGAATCTGAATGTCCGATGCAATCGTCATCGTCGGTGCGGCGCGCACGCCCATGGGGGGCTTCCAGGGTGAGCTTGGCGGAGCCACGGCTCCGGAGCTTGGCGCGGTCGCGATCAAGGCGGCGCTGGAGCGCGCGGGCGTCGAGGCGACCGAGGTTGGCGAGGTGCTGATGGGCTGCGTCCTGCCCGCGGGGCTCGGCCAAGCACCGGCAAGACAAGCAGCCTTCGGTGCAGGCCTGCCCAAGGAGGTCCCCTGCACGACAGTCAACAAGATGTGCGGATCGGGCATGAAGACCGTGATGATGGGCATGGATGCACTCCGCGCGGGCGAAGGTAAAGTCGTCGTTGCGGGCGGCATGGAGAGCATGACCAACGCGCCATATCTCGTGCCTAAGATGCGCGGCGGTGCCCGGATCGGCCACGCACAGATGATGGACCACATGTTCCTGGACGGGCTGGAGGATGCCTACGAGGAAGGCCGCCTCATGGGCTCCTTCGCCGAGGATTGCGCCGAGAAGTACCAGTTCACCCGCGAGGAACAGGACGCCTATGCTATCGGGTCGTTGGAGGCCGCGCTGAAGGCCCAGACAGATGGCACTTTCGACCGCGAGGTTGCGCCGGTGACGTTGAAAACCCGCAAGGGGGCGGTCGAGATCGCCACCGACGAGCAGCCTCGTAATGCGCGCCCTGACAAGATCCCGACGCTGAAGCCTGCCTTCAAGAAAGACGGCACGGTGACGCCCGCCAATGCGTCGTCGATTTCCGATGGCGCGGCGGCGCTGGTCCTGATGCGCGAGGCGGACACGGGCGATGCCCCGGTGCGCGCGCGCATCCTCGCCCACGCGTCCCACGCGCAGGAACCCGGCTGGTTTGCGACTGCGCCCATCCCGGCCATGCAAAAGGTTCTGGAACGCGCAGGCTGGTCAGTCGATGATGTGGACCTTTGGGAGATCAACGAGGCCTTCGCCGTGGTCCCCATGGCCGCTGCCCGCGAGATGGGCATCCCGCGGGAGAAGCTGAACGTGAACGGCGGGGCCTGTGCGCTTGGCCACCCGGTCGGCGCCTCGGGTGCGCGGATCATCGTCACGCTTTTGCACGAGATGGAGAAACGCGAAGTGAAACGCGGCGTTGCGTCCTTGTGCATCGGCGGCGGCGAGGGAACAGCCGTGGCGATCGAACGCGACTGATGCCTGGCAAACTGGCCGACAGCCCGGATTGGGTTTACCTCCTGCGGGAGATCCGCGAGCTCTACCGGAAGGCGGGCGCGGGCGGGTCGTCCAAGATCCGGACCCACCAGCGTGTGGTGCGTGAGGCGATCTCGAAGCTGATTGACTCGAACCCCGAGGTGCAGACCGAGCCGCCCGAAGACAAGCCCGTCACGGTCCATTTGCGCCGGGCCATGGACAATGGCCGTTCGGGCCCGACCTGGCAGATCATCCGTACGCTGGACGCGGTGCTGCCGCATCTCTCGTGGCTATACGGCTACGAGAAGGTGCCCCGCGGGCTTGCCAAGAAGTACGCCTTCGCCGAGATCGCTGGGCATCGGGGGCCGGTGATCTCGCCGGGGGTGACGCTGGGTGTGGTCCTGTTCGGTCCGAAGTGCACCTACCCGGCGCACGCCCATGACGGGCTGAGCGAGAGCTATTTCGTGCTCTCAGGCACCGTCAGCGAGAATGATGCGGGTGTCTGGGCGCCCGGTTCGCTGATCTTCAACCCGCCCGGTACCATGCACCGGATCACGGTCTCTGAGCGCGAACCGGCGCTGCTGGTCTATGCCTGGCATGGGTCAAAGGAGAAACTGGCCGGGCAGAAGATGACGTTTTCGCGCAAGAAGACGTGAGCGCGGCTGGCAGGGCTGTCCGGATCCGCTATGTTCCGGGCAGAGCATAATCCCAGGGAGAACCCCATGCGCATCCTGATTGCCGCCCTTCTGGCGCTGAGCTTCGTCCCCACGGCGCATGCCGCGCCGCGCACCTACGACATCGACCCGACGCATGCCTCGATCGCGTTCACGGTCGACCATATCGGGTACTCCAAGCTGCTGGCCCAGTTCCTGAAGACCGAAGGGTCGTTCGTCTATGATGAGGACACGCGTGAATTGGGTGAGGTGACCGTGGATGTGGAGGCGGATTCCGTCTTCTCGAACCACAAACGCCGTGATGACCATGTGCGTGGGCCGGACTTTCTGGACAGCAAGCAGAACCCGACCATCACCTTCCGTGCCAATGGCGGTGAAGCCACGGGCGACACCACGGGCAAGGTGACGGGCGATCTGACGATCCGGGGGGTGACCCAGCCCGTGACGCTGGATGTGGTGCTGAATAAGGCCGGGCCCTATCCGTTCGGGCACAAGAAGCAGACGCTCGGGATCTCGGCGCGGGCGACGATCAAGCGGTCGGAGTTCGGCATGACCTATGCGCTTGGCGGGATCGTCGGCGACGAGGTGGACCTGATCATCGAGATCGAGGCGATCCAGCGCGACGAGTGACGTAGCCTCGTCCGGCCGGGCGTCTCACTCGTTGCCCGGTTCGGACCCCCGCACTTCCAGAAGGATGCCGTCCATCGCGGGACCCGTGTGGTGTGGACCGGTGAGCGACGCGTCCGAGTCACCGTCATAGGTCAAGATGATCTTCTCGAACGCAAAGCCGCCCTGGGTTCTGTCCAGGTCTGTATCGTCCAGCACGGTGGGCGGGTTGGTTTTGCGGTCTTCGGACATGAGGGCCTCCTTTTACGGTCTGCCAGATTGTCCGGGATCACTCTGTGGATTGCTGTATCGATTGGTAAAAGGTAGCTATCCGTGCAGATGATCGACAATCGCCGGAAGGGGAGGCTCGCATGAAGCGTGTAAAGGATATGGTGGCCGCGGCCAATGAACAGGTCTCGCACGCGCCCGCCGCGGAGATGTTGGACCAGCACGGGGCCGATGGCGTGACCTTCGTGGACCTGCGCGACCCGCGCGAGCTGGACCGCGAGGGCATGATCCCCGGAGCATTTCATTGTCCGCGCGGCATGCTGGAATTCTGGATCGACCCAGAAAGCCCCTACGCCAAGGATCAGTTCCAGACCGGCAACAAGTTCGTCTTCTACTGCGCGTCTGGCTGGAGATCGGCTTTGTCCGCGCAGGTGGCACAGGACATGGGGCTGGAGAACGTCTCCCACATCTCGGACGGGTTCGGCGGATGGAAGAAAGCCGGTGGCCCGGTGGGTGAGAAGCCGTCCAAGAAGTAGATGGCTCCGGATATGGACAAGCTCTCCGAAGCGCGCCGTGCCTTTCTGGCCGACAGCTTCAAGACGCATGTCGAGCAGATCCGCGTAAGCCAGGCACGCCGCTTCGAAATCCTTCGCTACATTTTCGTTGGGTATTTCGCGTACTGGGCGTTTCTGTTCGGCACTGAGCGCACGGGTATCATCTGTAATTTCCCGTTCGAGACCGTGGTGCTGATCCCCGGTTTTCTGCTGCTTCAGGCCTTTCTCTATATCGGGATGCTCAATCGGAACATTCACAAGCACGGTGCATTCCTGGCCTACCTCTTCGACAACGGTCTGGCGGTGGAGGGCCTGGGCGAGAACTTGTATGCGCAATTCCTCAAGACCCGTGAGGGCGATCCTGGCGCGCTTGCCCGTGGTCTGAACGCGCTGGGCGTACATTATTCGCAGCTGGTGCTGGGAGTGCTGGCCGGAGCTGCTCTGCTTCTCTATGTCTACGTCGAAGCCAATGGCGGATTCGGCTTGATGGTTGTTTGTCCATCCAACCCGTGAGGAGTGGAGACGCGTATGCTCACCGAAGAACAGATCATGATCCGGGATGCGGCGCGGGACTATGCGCAGGAGCGGCTGGCGCCGACGGCGGGTGCGCGGGAGAAGGCGGGCCTGATCGAGGAAGACGTGATCGGCGAGCTTGGCGGGCTCGGGTTTCTTGGCATGACCATCAACCCCGATTGGGGTGGCGCAGGGGCAGATTATACGTCCTACGCGTTGGCCCTGACCGAAATCGCAGCGGGGGATGCCTCTGTCGCCACCATGGTCTCGGTGCACAACGCGCCGGTTTGCGCCGTGTTGGATCGGTTTGCCTCCGACGAGCAGAAGGAGCGCTGGCTCCGCCCCTTGGCGGAGGGGCAGCACATCGGGTCCTTCGCGCTGACCGAGCCGCAGGCGGGGTCAGATGCGTCAAACCTCAAGTCGCGGGCGGTCAAGACGAACGAAGGCTACCGGGTCAACGGCTCCAAGCAGTTCATCTCATCTGCGCGCATCGGCAAAGTGACGATCCTCTTCGCCATGACCGACCCGAACGCGGGAAAGCGGGGCATGTCGGCATTCATCTGCGAGAATGCTGCCTCGGGCTTCGAGGTCGTACGGGTCGAGGAGAAGCTCGGCCAGAAGGCATCGGATTCTTGCGCGCTGGCATTTGAGGATCTCGCGATACCATTCGAGGACCGTATTGGTGAGGAAGGCGAGGGCTATCGTATTGCCCTCTCATCGCTGGAAGCCGGGCGCATTGGCATTGCCGCACTGGCCACAGGCATGGCGCAGGCGGCCTATGAGAAGGCGTTAGCCTATGCAAAGGAACGCCAGGCTTTTGGCGCTCCGATCTTCGACTTGCAGGCCGTGCAGTTCCGGCTGGCCGAAATGGCGACGCGGCTGGAAGCGGCAAGAGGCTTGTTGCTGAACGCTGCGCGTCTGAAGGATGCTGGAACGCCCTGCCTGAAGGAGGCCTGCATGGCCAAGCTGTTCTGCGCGGAAGCCGCCGAGCAGATTTGTTCCGACGCGATCCAGACGCTGGGTGGTTACGGTTATCTCGCCGACTACGAGATCGAACGCATCTATCGCGACCAGAAGGTTTGCCGGATCTACGAGGGGACGGATGATATCCAGAAACTCATCATTGCCCGGCAAATTGCTGCGTGACCTCGGCGTTTTCTCGGATAGGGACAAAAACCGCCGCCTCCCTCCCTAAGTGTGACGACAGTTATGGTGAATGGGTGGTTAAGACGATGTCTCGTGAGGCGGGGATTTTGCTGAGAGTCTTAGTCAAATGCGAAGGACTCCAGGGATGATCGAGATCATCATCGTCGGCGCCGGGGTAGTCGGCCTTTCGACTGCCTATTGGCTGGTCAAGGCAGGCCATGACGTCACTGTCATCGAGCAGGGTCCGATCCCGAACCCGGTCGCGGCATCCGCGGACCATCACCGGCTCATCCGTTACCCTTACAACGAAGCAGAGGGTTACTGCGCCCGAATGCAGCATGCGTTCGCCGCGTGGAGGGACATGTGGGCCGATCTGCCGGGCGCAGAAACGCGGTACTTCGCCAATAAGGGCATTCTTTGCGTCTCTCAGCATGCGGGCGACTACACCGACACGTCAATGAAGGTCATGGACCGGCTCGGCATCGAATATGACCGCATCGCAGGTGAAGACATCGCCGACCGGTTTCCGTTCCTGGCGCCGGGCAATTTTGACTATGCGACTCTCTCGGAGGGCGGTGCGCTGATGGCAAACCACATTCTCGTGGACCTTGCTGCGTGGCTCCGCCGTGCGGGGGCGCAGGTGCTGGAGCATATGCCTGTGACCGCCATAGACACCGCCGCGGGTGCGGTCACGCTGGCGGACGGGCGGCGCCTGACGGCTGAGCGGGTCATTGTTTCGGCTGGCATCGCAGCCTCTGCGCTGCTTCCGGACATGGACCTGCCATTGGAGGCCCACCGGACTGTGATTGTCTATGCGGACCCGCCGGAGGATCTGGTGGATCTCTACAAGGACGCGCCCTGCTGGAATGCACTGGGGGGTGATGTCGACCTCTGGGGAATGCCCGCCATCGACGGATTGCCCATGAAGCTCGGCAACGGTGCGATGGGACGGCGCGAAGCCAGCGGCACCCAGCGCATGATGTCGGAGGCGGAGCTGAAACGGATGCTGTCGGACTACGCGCTGCGTTTTCGGGGCGCCGAGGACTTTCGCATCCGCTGGCATCAGGCGAACTACTGGACGGCAGCGCCAGATGGAGAATTCCTGCTGCGCAAAGAAGGGCGCGTGCTGGCGGTCTCTGCCTGTTCGGGGCATGGGTTCAAGTTCGGCGCGCTGTCGGGGCGCGATGTTGCGGAGGCCGTTGACGGCCGCCCGATTGCCGAGGTTGCCGACAGGATGGCCGGGCGCCTGAGCTGAGATCTTTCGGCGTGCCCGGATACTCTGGTATCCTTGCGGGAATTGACATGAGGGAGATCCGACCATGAGAACCTTGGCGACCATCGCGCTCGCGCTGGCATTGACCATCCAGCCTGCCAATGCGGACGACGTGGAAGAGTCGATCAGCGCCGCGCTTGAGGCCTATCGCGCCGGTGACATTAAGGCCGCCAAGGAGGAGATCGACTTTGCCTCTCAACTGCTGGGCCAGATGCAGGCCGAGGGGTTGAGCGGATACCTCCCGCAGGCCTTTGACGGATGGGAGCGCGAACTGGAAGAGACCCAGTCCATGGCCGCGTTCGGCGGTGGACAGATGGCCTCGGCCACCTATCGCAAGGATGGCAGGTCGGTCGAGATCCAGCTGATGGCCGGCAACCAGATGGTCACCGCAATGAGCGCGATGTTCTCGAACCCGGTGATGATGGGGTCCATGGGCAAGGTGAAGCGGCTGAACCGCCAGAAGGTCGTGATCACCCCGCAGGGCGAGGTGAACACGCTGATCAATCAGGTGATGGTCCAGATCTCGGGATCGGCTGAGGTTGCTGACAAGGAAGCCTATTTCGAGGCTCTCGACGTCAAGGCGCTTGGGGAGTTCTGAAGCCCAGCCGCCGAGCAGGCCATGTCGGCTGCCAACGCAGGGCTCACTCCGGTTTGCAGGTTCGCAGCCCCACGATGGCATAAGCCGGGCAGAACTTCACGAAGGCGGTTCCCAAGGGGATGAGTCCAATCAGGCCCCAAAGACCGATCGTGCCGGTGAACATGAGGATCAGCAGCAAAGCGCCGATGAAGATACGCAGGATGGCGTCAGTGCTGCCGACATTGGTCGTGAATTTCATGATGCGTTCCTCGGTTTCTGGCGGAGCCTGTCGCCCGCCAGAAAGCGATATTACATTCACAAATTCGAATAAATGCAAATTCGTTCAACTTTTCGTGCTAGCGCGGAGCGCTGTAAGATACCGCCCGGCTGCGACCGGTGCATCCGCTAGGGCAATGTATCAGCTGTGACGGTCGGCTTCCGCCTGGCCCGTCACAGCCTTCAGATCTGCGCCTGCCGAAGACCTGAGGTGCAGCTCAAAGTTCGATATTTCGAGTTGCGCTCAGTTGGTTGTCGCGCCGGATGCCGCATTAAGGTCTTTCTCCCGCTGCACCACGCGCTG
>JBCDID010000047.1:0-14133 GCA_038749355.1 Pseudomonadota bacterium
CGCCGAGGGCGACCGCGCGGCGTTCGACGGCCTGTTCTGCCGCGACAGCCATTGGCGCGACCTTCTGGCGTTCACCTGGCTGCTTCAGACACTCAGCGGGCATGGCCCCGTGACGTCGGCGCTTTGGGATGAAATGCAAGGCATCCAGGATCTGGCCGTGGCACCAGACAGGCTAACGCCACACCCGACCAACCGGGCCAATCGTGACTGCATGGAGGCGTTCCTGGCCTTCGAGAGCCCTGCCGGCCACTGCACCGGTGTGCTGCGTCTGGTTCCGGAGGATGGCGAGTGGCGGGCCTGGACCCTGATGACGGCGCTTGACGAGATCCACGACCATCCCGAAATCACCGGCCGAGAACGGCCCACTGGCAACCGCTATGCCCGGGACTTCCGGGGACCGAACTGGTCGGACCTGCGGGCCGAGGACATGTCTTATACTGATCGCGATCCCGCCGTTCTGGTCGTCGGAGGCGGACAGGCGGGCCTCGCTATCGGTGCGCGGTTGCGCCATCTCGGCGTGGACGCGCTCATCATCGACCGCAATGCTCGGATCGGCGATAACTGGCGGCTGCGCTACCACGCGCTGACGCTGCACAATCAGGTTCAGGTCAACCACCTGCCGTACATGCCATTCCCGGCCTCCTGGCCCACCTACATCCCCAAGGACAAGCTCGCGAACTGGTTCGAGGCCTATGTCGAGGCGATGGAGCTGAACTTCTGGACGTCGACCGAATGTCTGGGAGGTCACTATGACGAGGCGACGGGACAATGGGAGACCCGGCTGCGGCTCGCTGACGGCGCCGAGCGGGTCATGCGCCCGCGTCACGTGGTGATGGCGACAGGTGTCAGCGGAATTCCGAACCGACCCGAGATCGCAACGCTGGACCGCTTTCAAGGCGAGGTGCTGCATTCCAGCCAGTATACCGATGGCGAGGATTGGACCGGCAAGTCCGCTATCGTGATCGGTACGGGGAACTCAGGGCACGACATCTCCCAGGATCTTGCCTCGGCAGGTGCGCAGGTCTCGATGTTCCAGCGCAGCCCGTCCATGGTGGTGAACCTCGAGACAGCGCAACTGCCCTATGCGCTATACGACACGGGCCCCGATCACGAGACATGCGATCTGATCGCCCAGGGTACGCCGGTGGGGTTGGTGCGGGGGGTGCACCGGGACCTGACCATCAAGACCTGCGAGATGGACAAGGAGCTGCTGAATGGCCTCTCTGCCCGCGGGTTCCGGCACCAATATGGCGAGGACGGAACCGGCTGGCAGTTCAAGTATCTGACGCGGGGCGGCGGGTATTACTTCAATGTTGGCGCGTCGGACATGGTCGTGGACGGCACGATCGGGCTGGAGCAGTTTGCGGAGATCGAGAGCTTCTCAGCCTCGGGCGCAACCATGAAAGACGGGCGGGAAATCCCGGCGGATCTGGTCGTTCTGGCCACCGGCTACCGCCCGCAGGAGGAGCTGGTCGCGCGCCTGTTCGGAGAAGACACCGCCATGCGGGTCGGCAAGATATGGGGTTACGAGAGTCCGGACGCGCAAGAGCTTTCCAACATGTTCTGCAGGACCGGACAACCGGGTCTCTGGTTCATCGCGGGCAGCCTCGCACAATGCCGGATCTTCTCGAAATATCTCGGACTACAGATCAAGGCAGATCTGGTTGGAAAACTGCCCGAGACTGCCGGTTGAAACTGCGGCTTGGCGTCAGTCGGCACGCCTTCCCCATCTGATGACGTGGGATTACCCGTTTCTGCGCTCGGGATCTTCAGGAACGCCCAGTCGAACACTCTGGACTCGCGACCGTGCTTTTCCGCTTCCGTTAGATCTTCTAACGCATCGAACAGTTCCCTCCCGACAAACTGCTACTCGTAAACAAGGCGACGACTTGCAGCATTGAGAGTTTGCACTCGGAACCTCCGGTGGTTCAGATCTTCTGCGATCAGAGTCTCCCAACGGGCGCGGCGCCCGAATCCTGGGTGCCGTCCGTCAGGCCGCCGCCATGATTGCCGGAGCAGGCGCAACGGCGCTCTTCTTTCCGACCAGCCTCGAACAAAGGCGCTTTGGGCCCACCGCATGCGTGTGTTACGATTCAGGACAATCAATTTCTGATTGCGCTTTGGGGGCGTTCCGATGGTCGAATGGACGGCATCTGCCGAGACTGGATTCTTTTCGAGAAAGCAGCTCGGGCGCTACGATCCAAGCGGCGTGGGGCTCAGCTTCTCCGGCGGCGGCTACCGCGCGACGCTGTTCCATGCAGGCGTCGTCATCCGTCTGAACGAGCTCGGCGTGCTCGGACGGATCGACCGGATCTCATCCGTGTCGGGCGGGTCCATCACGTCCGGTATCCTCGCCATGGCGTGGCCGTTTCTCGACATCGTGGATCCGGACGACAAGGCCAGCCCCGAGGCGATGCAGAAGCACTTCATCAAACCGATCCTTGATGCGACCTCGATCACGCTGGACGTCGGCATCGGCATCACCGGCCTCCTGCCTTTCGTCTCGGCCGGCAACGCCTTGGCCGATGCCTATGACCGCCACATCTTCAAGAACACGCTGATCAAGCACATCCCCGACCGGCCCAAGTTCATCTTCAACGCCACGAACCTTCAGACGCAGGGGTTGTTCCGGTTCACGCGGGACTATCTTGCAGATTGGCGGGCCCTGGTGTCGACCACGAAGAAGATCCGGCTCAGCCAGGCCGTCGCCGCGTCCTCAGGCTTCCCGCCCGTCCTTGCCCCGCTGCGGCTGGACCTCTCCGGAGAGGACGTCCATGCCCCCGAAGGTGCGCGTTACAACGATCCGGCGCTGCGCCGCCGCCCGGTGCTGATGGACGGCGGCGTCTACGACAACCTTGGCATGGAGTCGCTTTGGAAGCGCTGCGGGGTGTTGATCGGCTCCTATGCCGGGCAGAACAACAAGCCGAACTCGGGGAACTTCTCGACCGGGCACCTGATGACCATGATCGACATCTTCCTCGCCTCCTCCATCGACTGGCGCGAGCGCGTTCTGATCAACCTGTTCAAGAACGAACTCAGTGACGGGAAGACCGAACGTGTGGGCACCTACTGGACGGCCGGAACCGATATCGAGGACTTCCCCATAAAGGACGGCTGGAAGCCGACGCCTGGCGAGTTCAAGACCGCCCGCAACACGCCCACGCGGCTGGCCGCCTTCTCCAAGCGCGAACAACGGCTGGTCATCAATGCGGGCTACGCCTTCGCCGATGCAGGCGTGCGCTCGTACCTCCTACCCGATGCGCCCGCCCCTGACGGCCCGCCCGAACTGCCCTGAGTACGACCATGACTGTCATGCTGGGGGACGAGACGAGCTTCATGGCGCCAAGGCGTCTGCGCGTGTTCGCCTTCGATCCGGGAACGGGCAACAAGTTCCAGAACCGGTCGATCCGCACGGTCACGATCACCCTGCCCTGGGAGTTCGATCCCTCCGATCCCAAGATCCCGTTCTGGGGACCGCGCGGCGAGTATCTGGAGGTGGTGGATTACGACCCGGCCTCCGGCGTCTTCTACGAGCCCGTGAACCTCAATGACCAGCAAGTCCTGCTGAACGATGGGCTCGACGCCTCCGAGGAGGACCCGCGCTTCCACCAGCAGATGGTCTACGCGGTGGCGATGGAGACAGTCCATCTGTTCGAGCAGGCGCTTGGACGCGTGGTGCTCTGGGCGCCACGCAAGCATCGGCCCGAAGGGCAGGACTATGATGACGAGTATTTCTGCCGCAGGCTGAGGATCTACCCCCACGCGCTGCGCGAGGCGAACGCCTATTACGACCCGCGCAAGAAGGCGCTGTTGTTCGGTTACTTCACCGCCGGGCAGGAGAGCCGGGCCGCGCCACCGGGGACCACGGTGTTCACCTGCCTCTCACACGACATCATCGTGCACGAGACATGTCACGCGATCCTCGACGGGTTGCACCCGCGCTTTGCCGAGAACTCCCACGCGGACATGCTGGCACTGCACGAGGCCTTCGCGGACATCGTGGCGCTCTTCCAGCAGTTCTCCCATCCCGAGGTGCTGGCCAACCAGATTGCCCGGACGCGCGGGGATCTGGAGCAACAGAGCCTGCTCGCGTCGCTGGCGCAGGAATTCGGCGAGGCGGTGGGGCGTGGTGGGGCATTGCGCGATGCGCTCGGCAAGCTGGTGGACGGCAAATGGGTGGTGCACGATCCGGACCATCGCGCGCTTGACCGCGCCAAGGGACCGCACAAGCGCGGCTCGATCCTCGTTGCCGCCGTCTTCCGTGCTTTCCTCACGATCTACAGCGACCGAACCGCGGACCTGATCCGGATCGCATCGCATGGCTCTGGCATCATGCGGGACGGGGCCATTGATCCGGACCTGGTCAAACGATTGGCAACCGAGGCTGCGCAAGCCGCGCGCCACGTTCTGCAGATCTGCATCCGGGCCATGGACTATTGCCCACCCGTCTCGGTCAGCTTCGGCGAGTACCTGCGGGCGATCATCACGGCGGACCACGACCTGTTCCCCGAGGACGACAAGGGCTACCGGCGCGCCTTCATCGAGGCGTTCACGGCCTGGGGCTTGTACCCGGATATCCCCGTGGTCACCGAAAAGTCGCTCCTTTGGCCGTCCTTGTCCGACGTCATTGAGGATGCGTTGAACAACAACGACGTCTCGCTGAAGGACGTGAAGGATTTCAACCAGCTTATCGCCGACCTCGCACAAAGCCTGCAGCGCCCCTTCGCCAGCCTGAAGCGGATGGCCGAGGCGGAGGAAGGCAGCAGCCGGCGCACCCGTATCCCGCAATGGTTTGTCGAGGGGATGCTCGCGCGCGGCTGGGAGATCATGCAAAGCATGGACGATCGGCTGGTGCGCACCACCGAGAACTGGATCGAGGACGACAACCTTATCAAGCTGGCCGAAACCGATACGGTCGACCTGAACCTCCTTGAGCTGGATCTGAACGTCGACCGCGAGTTCGCCTGGGATGTGCGCGGGTTCTACGCAAAGCTCTTCTGGGGGATCGTCGCGCAATGGCCGGCCCCGGTTCTGAACCTCCTGGGCATTGCGACTTCGAACGCGAACATGGCGACGCTGAAGCCTTCGGCAGTGACCGGCAAACCGCGCTTCGACGTGTACTCCGTTCGGATCGCGCGGCGGATCGGCAAACGCGGCCAGCAGGAGCGCGAGTACGTGGTCGAGCTGATCCAGTCTCGCGATGGCTACATGGATCCTGAATTGCAGGATCGGATCGACCGCAAGGGCGCAAAGAAAGTCGCCCAGGACCTGATCGCCGAAATCGAGCACGAGAGAGGCCGGAAGGCCAGCAAGGCGGAGAAGGAAGCGGTCAAACAGAAGGTCCACCGCGATTTCCGCTACCGCGCTGGCTGCACGCTCCTGATCGACGCCAAGACCTTCAAGATCCGCCGCGTTATCCGGACCCGCCACATGGCCAGCGACAATGACGGTTTGGCGGCCATGCGCGACCATCTCGACCGGTCATCGGCCAGTGCCATGAACGCCTTCGACGAACCGGAAGGCGTCGGCGATCCGTCGCGGGCCTTTGCGATGCTGCACCGCCAAATGGCTGCGGGAGACGACTGATGCCCCGCATGAAAGCCCCTGCCACCGGCGTCCGCGTCCGCATGTACCGCCAGGGCCACGGCGATTGCTTCCTGCTGGCCTTCCCGGGCCGGATCGGGCGCAGCCGCCCTGCCGTCTACGTGCTGATCGACTGCGGCTACAAACCCCGCTCCGAGATCCACGGCCAGAAGATCGACGTCATCGCCAGGGACATCATCGAAGCGACCGGCGGCTATGTGGACATCTGCATGGTCACCCATGAGCATCAGGACCACGTGAACGGTTTCCGCAAGAAGAAGAACCGCAAATACGTGTTCGAGGGGTTGGAGATCGGGCAGCTCTGGCTCGCCTGGACCGAGGACCCGGACGATGCCTTCGCCAACCAGCTCCGCCGCGATTACAATGACCAGTTGCTGGGGCTCGCGCTGGCCGAGCAGCGGCTGGGGGCGATGGGTGCGGATCCCGAGACGCTGGAACTGATCACCGACCTGCTGGAGCTGGAGCTTGGCGATGACGAGGCGCTGGATCCCGGTCACGCGGCCGACGAAGTGCGGGCGCTTTTTGCCGAGTCGCGGGCCAATCAGCAGGGGCTTGCCATGGACGGGCACGCGGCCTTTGCGATGAAGGGCATCACAAACAAGAAGGCGATCAAGTATCTCGCGGACAAGGCCCGTCTGAATGGCGGCATCAAGTATCTGACGCCGGGTGGCAGCCCGTTGGGGTTGCCCAAAGGGGCGGGGGCGCGGGTCTATCCGCTGGGCCCACCGCGCAACGAGGATCTACTGACCGACCTCGACCCGAAGGGCAAGGAAGAGTTCCACCTCCGTCCCTTCGCCGCCACCGGGCCACAGCAGAGCTTCTTTGCCGCCGCGCACGGGCATGAGGGCGAAGGAGCCGCCAGCGGCGCGCCCTTCGCGCGAAAGTACGTGCACCGCGAGCAGGATGTCTTTGGCCGCGAACGGCTGATCTTCGAAGACAACGACCAAATCCGCACCTTTGACCGGGCCGAGGACTACATGCGCGCGATCTACGGCCCTGAGGACGCCAGGACGCATGAGCCCGATGACCCGAACCCGGATGGTGAGGAATGGCGGCGCATTGACGGCGACTGGCTGGAAACGGCCGAGGCGCTGGCGCTACGGCTGAACAGGGAGGTCAACAACACCAGCCTCGTTGTCGCCTTCGAGCTGCCGGACACGGGCAAGGTGCTGCTGTTCACCGGCGATGCACAACGCGGCAGCTGGATCTCGTGGAGCGATGTGAGTTGGCAGATCGGTTGCGGGGACGGCACGCGGACGGTGACCGCGAAGGAACTGCTCGGGCGATGCACCTTCTACAAGGTCGGTCACCACGGCTCCCACAATGCGACGCTGAATGGCAGTCCCGGGGATGCCCATGCGAATATCGGCTGGCTCGGTCGCGGGGAATTCGCATCCGAGTTCACGGCGATGATCCCGGCAAACACGGAATGGGCGCGCGGCAAGAAACGGCCGTGGAACCATCCCCTGCCGAAGATCGAGGAGGAGCTCCGGAAGAAGGCGCGCGGCCGGGTATTCCGCTCGGATATCGATCATGTCTCGCGCACGGACGGCGTTGCGGAGGAACATCAGATGGACGACTCGGCCTGGGAGGCTTTCCGCAAGAACACCGTGGAGCGGGATCTGTATCTGGAGTACGTGGTCGCGGACTGAGGTCTTCTTGACAGGTTGGCGGGTTCATTGGTCACCAGAACTACTGCCGATTGCCCAAACCCTTAGGCTGCATTGCCCCTGTGAAAGGCCACTGTCGATCGACCGCCACGTGCCGCTCGGGGCTACAGCACGTCTGACCGGAACAGCGGGCGTCCCAACCGCTTTTTCGTTCAGGATGCTTGGCAACAGCTGAATCGTAAGCGGCGCACGAGCAGTCTGCATCCCGCGCGCCGCGATGTGATCCGAACTCGGGATCAGACGAACACGAATGCATCCTCATCCAGGTCGTGCAGCCTCGTGTTTTCCATGGTCAGCGCGTCGGTGTCCGAGAACACGAACGACAGGTCGCGGCCGTCTTGGACGGCCAATGCCGAGAGCTCCTCGAAACTGTCCACGCCTTCGACATCGATCTCGACGGTGTCGCCGGGGAACGAGAAGAAGAAGAACCGGAAGCCCTCCTCGAAGTCCTCGATGGTGTCGAGACCGCCGTTGTACACGAACGTGTCCCGGCCCCAGCCGCCCTTGAGGCTGTCATCGCCTGCGCCGCCGTCCAGCCGGTCGCGGCCAAAGCCTCCGCGAAGGCTGTCATTGCCGTCGCCACCCGCAAGGTCGTCGTTCCCGAAGCCGCCGCGCAGGTCATCGTCGCCCGCATTGCCGAGGAGTTCGTCATGGCCGAACCCGCCGCGGAGCTTGTCGTTGCCAAGACCGCCCGAGATCAGGTCATCGCCGAACCGCCCGTTGATATGGTCGTCATCCGCGCCGCCCCGCACGAAGTCGTCGTGGAACGACGTGCTCAGATCGCCCGAGGCCACGGGGTCGTCGGCAACGGTGAAGTTGAAGGTCGAGGTGTCGCCCGCTTCGATCCCCGCATAGTCCTCGCCGTCCAGTCCTTCAAACGCGCCGTCATCGATCTCGACCGCATAGCGGGCGTCGGGGTCGAGATGCGATGGCGGCGTTACGGTCACTGTGGCCCCGTCAATCTCTACCAGCCGGTGGTCGGATGTATCGATTTCGGTGACCTCGCCGGTGTCTCGGTTGACCAGCCGCAATGCGCCTTCGCCTGCCTGCACATCTTCGGTGAAGGTCAGCACGATGGAGGCGTCGTTTGTGACGTCCCGGTCATTGTCGCCGGGCATGGCCTCAAGCAGCCAGGGCGCGATGTCGCCGCCGATCTCGACCTCGGCGGGGAAGTAGACGGTCTCGCCATTGCTGTCGAAGCCCAGCCGTCCGTCGCCATTCACACCGAAGCTGAAGATCTGCCCATCGTCCGCGCGGGCGATGAGGGCATTGGGCCCTGACTGGATCTCCACGATGTTGGGGTCATCCAGACCCGCGATCTTGACCGGGAAGAAGCTGAAATCGCTCTCGGCCGCCGGATCGCCGTCCAGCCCGCCCGTCGGGCCTTCGTCGTTCGGGCCCCAGAGATAAACATCGCCGTCCTCGGTCAGGGCCGCGCCCCAGCGCGCACCCCCCTTCACGTCGATCACGCCGGGTGGCAGGGCGGTGAGTTCGATCGGCACCAGAACGTCCGTAGTGTCCGGGTCAAACGTGCCGTCCCCCTGGTCCTCGCCCTGCAGGAGTTGCCCGAAGCGCGACTCGCCCCAGCCGAAGACCCGCCCGTCGGACGTCACAGCGTAGGAGGTGTTCGTGTCAGCCGTGACAGCGACAATGTCGGCCGGAAGTCCTGCGGCCAGCACAGGGCTCAGTACGCGGGAGATCGTGGAGCCGTCCTCCTCCAGCCCGTCCGGCGAGCCCAACTGCCCATCCCGGTTGGAGCCGAAGCCATACACTTGGCCGTCCGCAGTCAGAACCAGTGTGAACGAGGTCCCGCTGGAGATGGCGACCACCGTCTCGTCGGACAGTGCCTCGACCAAAGTCGGTACCAGCCTTTCATCCCGGTCGCCGAGGCCAAGCTGGCCATTGGTGTTGAATCCCCACGCATAGAGCGCGCCCGTGTCCGAAATGGCGTAGGAGACGCCGTTGCCGTTCTCTATCGCGACGATGTTCACGTCATCAAGGGTCGGGATCTTGGTGGGCTGGGTGCGGATCTCTTCATCGCCGAGCCCGAGTGAACCCCGGTTGTTGAATCCCCAGGACCAGACGTCGCCTGTGTCGGTGAGGAAGGTCGAATGGATCTGTCCCGCAGAGACGGACACGATGGTCTCGTCAAAGTCGTTGGGAAGGACCGCAGCGCGCGGCTGCTCGACATTGAACCCCTGGACGCCGTTGCCGAGCTGCCCGAAAAAGTTCGCGCCCGATGCAAAGAGCGTATTCGTGTCGGTATCCAGGAACAGCGAGAACTGGTTTCCTGTGCTCACCAGTGTCGGCACGGGGTTGGGCGCGCCTTCGTAGAACGCGACGGCACGGGGCCGGTCAATGGGATCGCCGAGCTCCTCCGAGGCGGCCACGACAGTCTCGCCTTCATCCAGATAGTCGCCATCTCCGTTCAGGTCTTTCAGGAGCAGCACGCTGTCGGAGGCAGTGAGCGAGACCCGCCCGTCCTCGTCCGCGGCTATGGAGAACGAAATGGTAGCGCCGACCCCGTCCGGCACAACAGAGCTGTCCCAGACCTTGACCGCCTCACCCTCGGCGTCGATGGCACCGGACGCGTCCAGATCGGTGAGCTTCCAGATCTCCAGCGGATTGTCGAAGTCGATCGCCGTCTGGACCAGCAGGCTGCCATCGGCGGTCACGGCGTTACCGAAGTCGACCGGCACACCCAGCGTGTTGGTATCGTCGATGAAGCGCGTGACCTCGTCGGCCGAGATGGCACCACTGCCGTCGGCGTCCTCGATCCGCAGGATGACGTTGGCCTCGCCGCCCGCCGTGTCCGAGACATAGGCCACATCGCCGTCGAAGCTGATGTCGAATGCAGAAGACGTCGGGACGATGGCGGCCAGATCGAGCCAGAGGCGCGACTCGCCGGCGTCCTCCGCATCTCCGTCGCCGTTCATGTCCTCGGTCCGGTAGATGGCGTCGGCAGGTGCCGAGCCTGTGCCCGCATTGACGATGTAGATCGCACCGTCGGAGCCTTCGTGTACGCCGTTAGGCGTCGGCAGGGTCAGCCCTTCAGCATTCGAGGCAGAGAACCAGACCACCGCTTCGCCCGCATCCTGGGCATCGCCGTCGCCGTTCTCATCAACCAGCCGGTAGACACTGTCGGCGTTGCCATCCGCGACGTAGACGGACTTGTCTGAGGCCTGGTGCACATTGAAGACGTTCCCCGTAGGCGACGCCAGTCCCGAGGCGTTGTCTTCATCAAAGAAGACCGTGAGTTCACCGGCATCGCGGCTGTCGCCGTCGCCGCTGAGATCCTGCAGCAGCAGGACTTGATCGGTCCGCTGATCACCCAGCAGAACACCCTGAATCGTGCGTGAAGAAATGCGCCCCATGGCCCGCTCCCGTTCCCGTTATGGTGGACGTTCGCTGGCATGCGCTCGCTCTTGGCGCGTACGTGCCCGAGAGTGAACGTTTTGTAAAGCGAGTCGGATGGACAAAACGGATTGCTTTTGTCATCTAATCGCAGAGCGACCTTCGGCGCCGATTGGATTGGGTGTCATTGGGAAGAGTTTTGGACAGCTGCGATCGGTGCAGCATGCTCCAGCCAGGCGGGCTGCACCGCCGAGCCAATCGCCATGACATATTCAAGCGAACCGCGTGCCAGGGCACGGCGCGGCAGCCAGGTAGTATGAGTTGATGATCACCGGCCCGGAGGCGCCGTCTTTTCGGCGCAGTCATGTCCGCGTAGTGGCATGCCGATCTGCGGTAGCAGAGACTGGTGAACGGTTGATCTTGATGAAGGCAGCAAGAGTGCAAGGGCGGGAAAGAGGGTGATCAGACATTTCGCATATCTCGCGTCCTCGCCGGACCTCCTGATCGAAGGTCTGAGCGCGATCGCCCTCAAGAACGGGTACGAAGTCGACCCGCGCAGTACGGGCGTCAGTATCCGCGCGCCCTTGGGACATGTCGAGATTGCCCGAACAGGCGTGGGAGGTGTCCTGACCTTTGGCGCCGCCACTCCGTCAAAGCTGCAACTTCTGAAGGACCTCTACGCCGGTCGTATTGCGAACTTGGGGATGGCGGATGCGCTGACCTGGGAACGGACAACTGCAAAGCGCCCGCTGAACCAGATCCACGCAGAGGTCGTGTCCTGCGACAGGATCTCGCCTAATTTCATGCGCGTGAGGCTGCTCGGGGAGTTCGGGGCGTTCGCGCAGCCGGGTGCCGGGCTGCATTTTCGTTTCCTCTTCAGTCCTGACGGTGCGGACTGGCCGAGCTTGGATCTGCAAGGGCTGACCTACTGGCCAGGCGGAGCCAAAAGCTGGCATCGCCCGCCCTACACGGTTCGTGCAATCGGTGCGGACGCCGACTGGATCGACGTGGATATCGTGCTGCACGAAGGTGGCCGCGTGACCGATTGGTGCACAAATGTTGCTCTGGGCACAGAAGTCGCATTGCACGGACCGAGCGGGTCGAGCCAACCGAAGGCTGGTTGGCTGGGTTTGATTGGCGACGAAACCGCCCTTCCGATCGTTCTGCGCATCGTGGAGGATGCACCGGAGGGTACAGATGGACAGGCCATCATCCTGGTCCGGGATCCAGAGGATGCGCAGCCCATCGAGACCGCATCAAGCATCTCGGTCGAATGGAAAGTAATGGGCGTGGATGACCCCGTGGAATTGATCAGGCAGCTTCAGCCACCCGCCGCAGATTTCCATATATTCCTTGCCGCGGAGCGCAGGTTTGCTTCGGAAGCCCGCGACGTCTTCCGCGAACTTCAATTTCCGTCTGGTGCCGCCAAGGCCGCGAGCTACTGGACGGCGTAACCGGTTCTCGACGGTTCTTTCAGCCCTGTTGGGGCGCCTTCGTGAAACTCAGAACTTTTGGGTCGATGCTTGCGGAGTGGGCTCTGGGCTGCCGTTTGGAGCCGCATTGATTGGGTCCAGCCTCTTGACCCGAAAGATACTGAGAACCCGACCTACAACACCGAACACGGTTCGCACGGAAATCTGCCAGATCTCGACAACAGGTCCGGTGTAGATGTCCCAGAGCCTGACCGGCTCCGATTTCTCGGACGGGTCGAGCCCATAGGTCAATTCGCGCTCAGGCTCGGACAGATGCAGCGAGCCGAACAGCCAGTCCCAGACAGCGAGGGCCGCCCCGAAGTTCTTGTCGTAATGTTCCTCGGCAACGGAATGGTGCAATTGGTGCTGGGCCGGAGAGATCAGCACCCGCTCAAGCCAGGGCCAGTAGCTGATGTTGATGTGCGAATGGCGCAGATTTGATCCGGTAATGTGGAAGACGAAGACAAGGATGTTCGCACCGAGCACCGTATAAAGCGTCACCGCATTGCCGAAGAGATAGAAGAACACTGCGATGACGGTGCCCTGTGCCACCGTCCCGCGTAGGCCGTAGAGCACGCCCTCCAGCGGGTGAATGCGGTAAACCGTTACCGGCGTCAGCGTCTCGGCCGAGTGGTGCGTCTTGTGGATCGCCCAGAGGATGGGCCATTTGTGCATCCAGCGGTGGACGAGGTATTTGGTCAGATCGTCCACGACGAACATCGTCGCCGTGAAGAGCGCCACGATCACAGCCGGATCAGTCGCTCGGAAATAGCCCACATGCAGGAAGTCTATCCCGTGCAGCCAGAAATAGATCGCCGTGCCGATGATCAGTTGCGTGACCAGCAGGGGCGAAATGAGGAATGAGAACAGCCGGTTGATCACGAAGATCTTGTAGTCGGCCTGTGCTGACGGTGAGAAGAACACGTTCCGGTCAAAGAAAGTCCGCCAAGCCTCAGCGAGCCGGGTGCGCCGGACAAGGACCAGCCAGACGAGCGCGATGAGCAATGACAGGAAGAGATAACCGACAAAGACCCGTTTCTTCGGGTCATAGAAATCCTGGAACATGGTCGGCAGCTTGTCCAGGAAGTCGGTCAGGAACTCCATGTGGCCCCCGTCGGGTTAGAGGGCGGCGGTGCCGCCCTCCAGACTCTGTTCGCCTGAGGGATCAATCCGTCTCGGCGGTGCTTTCCGCGTTCAGAGAGTCGGCCAGACCGGCCAGCTCGGCCGTGGCGTCATTGGCGCGTGCCTTCACACCCATGGAGTTGATCATCAGCTTCTGCACCTTCAGCATGTGGAGCTGGTAGTCGCCCCAGGTCCGGCGGCGATCACGGACGAAGTTGCCGTCAGCATCCACGCCCGTCACGTAGGAGTTGTCCTGCGTGACCGGACCGAAACCTATCAGGCGGTTCAGCTTCACAGCCGTCTCACCAAGGTTGTTCTTGCCGGTCTGCAGCGCCATCGCGAAGCCCTTCAGCTCGCCCCAGTGCTTGACATAGGCACGGTAGGCCTTGGCCTTGGCCTCGTCGCCCTCGGCTTCCTTCATCTTGGTGATGTCCTTGTAGACGGAGCCGGCGTACTTGAACGCAGCTTCAGCAAGGACGGTTTCCCATGTGGAGCTGATGGTGGCCGCATGCTGCTGCAGCTTGGCCAGCTGGTCCGAGGACAGCGCCTCACCATTGGCCGCCGTGATCAGTTCGCGGCCATCGATGAAGGCCTTCATCATCGTGCCCATGTAGTCCGTGACGCCGCTGCGGTCTGCACCAGCCGCGTAGTAGGCATTGCCGAACACGTATTCGGATTTCAGATCGACCACGCCGTCGCCATTGGCGTCAGCAGCGGCCAGATCCTTCATCTTGGCGACCGCGTAGTTCTGATCCGGCGTCAGCGTGGCGCTATGAGCCGCGGCACCGAAGTAACCGAAGGCTTCATCCCAGGAGTGCTCCTTACCGGTGTACTGAGCACCGTCCTTGTAGGCCTTGTTGTTCGGCTTGTTGTCGGCCTGCATCTTCTCGTCGAGATAGTTGTCGACGGCC
>JBCDID010000048.1:0-14071 GCA_038749355.1 Pseudomonadota bacterium
GAAGATCGCCCCTGCCCTCTCCGGAGCCATTGCAGCATTGGACAGGGCCACGAAAACCTGAGATTGTGCGCGCGACGGGGCCATTCGTGAACTGGCCGCCAGAGCTTCCCGACTTATCCGGCCAATTGCATGTATGCATCCGCGACATCTTCAGAGAACCCGATGCGCAGGGCGTTCCTTGGCGCCATTGCGCAGAAGCAGAAGTCGATCCTGTTTGCCCTGGTGTACTGCTGCATGCTCGCAATTCTCTACAAGTACGACCTGATCGTGCATTTCGGCTACACCGGCCTGGACTGGTCGCCCACCATCTTCCACGTCTCTTTCTCGGTCCTTGTTGTCGTGCTCATGGCGATCATGCTGCCGTTCAAGCTGGAGACACGGTCGATATTCCTGCTGATCGCATGCTACATGCACTTCTTCCCGTCGATGACATTCGCTGCGGTATCCGGCCGGGAGGTGCATTACATTCTTGCCGTCGCATTTGGCGGCCTGCTGGTGTTCCTGTTCTCCTTTGTCCCGATCAAAAACATAGCTGTGCGCCCGATCACATGGGACATGGTGCTTTATATATCGTTCGCCGCCTGCTCTTTGATCTTGTTGCTGATCATCCTGCACACGGGCGTCGGAAATTATAATTTCGACTATTACGAGATCTACTACTACCGGTCAGACGCGAAAGAGAACCTGCCCGCCTATATCGGCTATCTCCGGCCACTGGCGACCAAGGTGTTCCTGCCGATTTTCGTGATTCTGGCATTTGCCCGCAGAAACCACATCATGCAGATCATCGCGGTCGCGTTCATCCTGCTGTATTTCGGATATACGAACCATAAATCGGTGATCGCATCGACGATTGTCGCGGTTGCGATATTCTATACGTTCCGGTTCTTCCGCTCGATCGAGATCTTGCCCAAGCTGTTCCTGATCATATTGTCAGCGTGCATGATCCAGGTGTTCATCGTGCCCCTGTTCATCGAGCTGCGGGAGGCGAGCTTCCTGACCTCCATGGTGGTGCGGCGCACGCTCTTCGTTCCGGCACTGCTGGACTTCTATCATATCGAATATTTCCGGGACTTCGATTTCACCTATTGGTCGCAGTCCAAGATCAGCCTTGGCTTCATCGCACGGGTCTATGACATCAACACGCCCTTCCTGATCGGGGCCGAGTATTTTGGCCGGGAGACGATGGCCGCCAATACCGGTTTTATCGGCTCCGGGTTCTCGAATGCGGGCTATATCGGCATCGCGATCTACGGCGTGGTCATCGGGTTGGCCATCAGCTACCTGAACAGTTGCGGCAACCGGTTCGGCCATGCCCTCGTGACCGGGGTCGCCTTCACCCAGATCATCGGCGCGATCACGAGCTCCGACCTGCCGTCTGTCTTTCTGACCAACGGGCTCATCGCGATGATCCTTTTCTTCTTCTTCTTCCCGCGCCGTAGCCTCTAGGGGTCCATCGTCCGGGGCCATGACGGGCGCCCCGGCGTTGCGAAACAGCCCTGAAGACGGATCGACACGCTGGCATGATTGCAGGGCCTGCGCTATCCCGCTGCCAAACGGGCAGAACGTTCGCCAAAGAGGTATTGCATGAGTTTCGCGGGCAGGGTGCAGGACCGGTCCCTGGTGATCGGGATCCTCGGGCTTGGCTATGTGGGCATCCCGCTGGCGCAGCGGATCTCCGAGACCGGATTCCGGGTGCTTGGCTTCGATATCCTCGAGACCCGGGTCGCGGAACTGAACGCCGGCCGGAGCCCCATCAAGCACATCGCCCATGCCGATATCGCCGCCATGCGCGCGGCGGGCTTCGAGGCGACGGCGGATTTCAGCCGCACGGGCGCTTGCGATGTGCTGATCATCTGCGTGCCGACACCGCTCAGCGCCACGCGCGAGCCGGATCTGTCGTTCGTGACCGGCACCATGGACCAGATCGCGCCCTATCTGCGGACCGGCCAGATGCTCGCGCTCGAGAGCACCACCTGGCCCGGCACCACGGCCGAGGTCCTGCTGCCCGTCATCGAGGCCCGCAGCCTTGCCGTGGGTGAGGATGTCTTCCTGGTCTACTCGCCCGAACGCGAGGATCCCGGCAATCCCGACTTCACCACCCGCACCATCCCCAAGGTGGTGGGCGGGCACAGTGCTGCCTGTCTGACCGCGGGCACGGCCTTCTATGGCAGTTTCATCGATCACGTGGTCCCGGTCTCCTCGACCCAGGCCGCCGAGATGGTCAAGCTCTTGGAAAACATCCACCGCTCCATCAATATCGGCCTCGTGAACGAGCTGAAGACCGTGGCCGATGCCATGGGGCTCGACATCTTCGAGATCATCGATGCCGCGAAGACCAAGCCCTTCGGCTTCACCGCCTATTACCCCGGTCCCGGGATCGGCGGGCACTGCATCCCCATCGATCCGTTCTACCTGACCTGGAAGGCCCGCGAATACGGGCTGCACACCCGCTTCATCGAGCTCGCGGGCGAGGTCAACGCCGCCATGCCGCAATACGTGGTCGACAAGACCGTGCGCGCGCTCAACGCGCAGGGCAAGGCGCTGAAAGGCGCGCGCGTGCTGGCGCTCGGCATCGCCTACAAGCGCGACGTGGACGACATGCGCGAAAGCCCCAGTGTCTTTGTCATGGAGATCCTGCGCGACTGGGGCGCCGAGGTCGCCTATGCCGACCCGCATGTCCCAGTCTTCCCGCCCATGCGCGAGCATCATTTCGACCTGAGCGCTGTCGCGGTGACGCCCGAGACCCTGGCAAGTTACGACGCGGTGATCCTGCTGACGGATCACAGCGATTTCGACTATGAGATGATCAAGGCCCATTCCGCGCTGCTGATCGACACCCGCGGCAAGTTTCGCGAGGGCGGCGAGACGGTGTGGCGCGCATGAGGAAATTTTTGGAGATATAACCACCCACCGCCCGGTCCCCCGCCCAATCCCCTTTGCAACCGTACTGACGAAGGGGGTTGGGTGAGGGACCGGGCGGTGGGTGGTTGAACACTAGGATACAATCATGACGCAATATGCGCTGATCGGAGTTGCGGGCTACATCGCGCCCCGCCATCTCAAGGCCATCAAGGAGACCGGCGGCACGCTGGCCGTGGCCTATGATGTCAATGACAGCGTCGGCATTATGGACAGCCATTTCCCCGATGCCGCCTTCTTCACCGAGTTCGAGCAGTTCGAGGCCCATGTCCACGCGCGCCGCCGGGCGGGTCGCGCGATCGACCATGTGGGCATCTGCTCGCCCAACTACCTGCACAAGGCGCACATGGCGTTCTCCTTGCGCGCGGGTGCCGATGCCATTTGCGAGAAACCGCTGGTGCTGGACCCGGGCGAGATCGACGAGCTGGCCGACCTCGAGACGGAAACCGGCCGGCGCATCAACTCGATCCTGCAACTGCGCCTGCACCCGGCGATCCTGACGCTGCGCGACAAGGTCGCGGCCTCCCCCGCCGACAAGATCTGGGATGTGGATCTCGGCTACTTCACCTCGCGGGGCGCCTGGTATCACGCAAGCTGGAAGGGGCTCACGCACAAGTCCGGCGGCATCGCCACCAATATCGGTGTGCATTTCTACGACATGCTGGGCTTCATCTTCGGGGCCTGCCGGACAAACATCGTGCACCACAGGGCAGATGACGCGGCAGCCGGCTATCTGGAGTTCGACCGCGCCCGGGTGCGCTGGGTGCTCTCGATCAACCGCAGCCACCTGCCCGCGCACACGCCCGAGGGCCAGAGCACGCATCGCTCCATCACTGTCGACGGCGAGGAGATCGAGTTCTCCGGCGGCTTCACCGACCTGCACACGGCCTCCTACCAGAACATCCTGGCAGGCTCGGGCTACGGGCTGGACGTGGTCCGGCCCTCCATTGAACTGGTCTCCCGTATCCGCCATGCACCCATCGAGCCCTCCCGCGGTGAGCAACACCCGGACATCGCGAAGGTGATCGGCAAACAGGTGATTGGCGCATGACGGCCCGGATCGACCCCACCGCCTTCGTGCATGAAAGCGCCTATGTGGACGATGGTGCCGAGGTTGGGCCGGGCGCCAAGCTCTGGCATTTCGTCCACGTGCTGCCGCGCACGGTGATCGGTGCGGGATCTGTCCTGGGCCAGAACGTCATGGCGGGCCCGGACGTGACCGTGGGCCAGGGCTGCAAGATCCAGAACAACGTGGCGCTCTACAAAGGCGTGACCCTGGAGGAAGAGGTCTTCTGCGGACCCTCCTGCGTCTTCACCAATGTGCTGACGCCGCGCGCCTTTGTCGAACGCAAGGACGAGTTCGCCCCCACCCATGTGGGCCGGGGCGCCACCATCGGGGCCAATGCGACCATTGTCTGCGGCAACAGCCTCGGCGCCTATTGCATGATCGCGGCCGGCGCCGTGGTAACCCGCGACGTGCCCGCCTATGCACTGATGGCCGGTGTCCCTGCCCGCCGGATCGGCTGGGTCAGCCGGACAGGCGAGGTGCTGGGCGCGGACCTCACCTGCCCGCGTACCGGCGAGCGCTATGCGGAAGGCGACGGGGTGCTGGCCCCGGTGGAGGGCTGATGCAGTTCGTCGACCTTGCGGCCCAGCAGGCCCGGATCCGGGACCGGATCGATGCCCGCATCGCGGAGGTGCTGGCGCATGGGAAATACATCCTGGGCCCCGAAGTGCGCGCACTGGAGGAGGCCCTGGCCGCCTTTTGCGGGGCCAACCACTGCATCACCTGCGCCAACGGGACGGACGCGTTGCAACTGGCGCTGATGGCCTTGGGGCTGCGCACAGGGGATGCGGTCTTCGTGCCGTCCTTCACCTTCGCGGGCACTGCCGAAGTGGTGCCCTGCATGGGCTCGACCCCTGTCTTCGTCGATATCGACCCTGCGACCTACAACATGGACACCGCGAGCCTCGCCCGCGCGGTCGAGCACGCGAAGTCCCTCGGGCTCAGACCCGCCGCCGTGATCCCGGTGGATCTCTTTGGGTTGCCCGCCGACTATCCGGCGCTGGGCGCCATCGCGGCAGCCGAGGGGATGGATATCATTGCCGACAGCGCGCAGGGCTTCGGCGGGCTGATTGACGGGCGCATGACCGGCACGTTCGCCCGGATCACCACGACCTCGTTCTTCCCGGCCAAGCCGCTGGGCTGCTATGGCGACGGGGGGGCTCTCTTCACCGGGGAGGCGGAGCTTGCGGCGCTTCTGGAATCGCTGCGGTTCCACGGCAAGGGCGCCGAGAAATACGACAATGTGCGCATCGGCATGAACTCGCGGCTGGACACGCTGCAGGCGGCGATCCTGCTCGAGAAGCTCGCGATCTATACGGACGAGATCGAAGCGCGCCAGCAGGTGGCCGCGCGCTATACAACCGCCCTCAAGCAGCCGGAGGCGGCAGGGCATCTAAGACCCAATGCCCTGCACAACCGGTTCACCACGCCGCATGTGCCGGAGGGGTACCGGTCGATCTGGGCGCAGTACACGCTCATGGCCGAAAGCAGGGAGACACGGGACCGCGCCATGGCAGCGCTCAAGGCCGAGGGGATCCCCAGCATGGTCTACTATCCCCGCCCGCTGCACATGCAGGGCGCCTACCGGGCGTTTCCATGCGATCCGGCGGGGCTCCCGGCCTCGGAGGCCGCGGCGGGCCGGGTCTTCTCCCTGCCCATGCACCCCTATCTGGAACCCGGGGAGCAGGACCGGGTGATCGCTGCCCTGGGATAAGCCCCCTGCCCCGGCCCAGAATGTGGGCAGGGACCGGGGCCAGGTCGCGTCAGGGCCGCTTCACACGGTCTCAAGGATGAAGCTGTCCCATTCGCTCCAGGCTTCGCCATCATGTGCCCGCACCCAGAGGGTCTGAGAGCCCGCCTCCGCATCGCCCTGGAACCAGATGCGTTGCAGATCAGCCGTCTCATAGCCCGTGGAGGCGTCCACATACCCGCCATCGGCCCACCAGTTGTCGCCGCCGATGCCGTCCCAGACCTCGTAGAGCATCATGGCATCGCCCGGGTCCGGATCCTCGATCGTGAGCACATCGCTGAGCCGGATCCACTGCTCGGTTTGGACAACCTGGTCGTCGACAGCGGAGATGGGCGCGGTGTTGGGCCTGTCGGTGGTGAGCACGAAGCTGTCCCATTCGCTCCATGCATCCCCGTCATGTACCCGCACCCACAGGGTCTGTTCGCTCGAGACGGTGTCGCCCTGGAACCAGACGCTGCTGAGATTGGTCGTCTCATAGCCCGCGGACGCATCCACATAGCCGCCGTCTGCCCACCAGTTGTTGCCGCCATAGCTGTCCCAGACACCATAGGCCATCGTGCCATCCCCGGCCGTGTCATCAACGGACAGGACATCCGACAAGCGGACCCACTGGTCGTTCTCGACGGTCTGGTCGGCCATCGCCACTTCCGGCGGCAGATTGGTAGTGAAGTTGAACGACGCCCATTCGCCTTGGCCCCGTGCGTCCGAGGCACGGGCCCAGAGCACCTGCGACGATGCCGCTACATCCGCTTGCAGCCAGATATCGGCGTCCGCCTCGACCGAGACCCCGCCCGAGGCGTCGATGAAGTCGCCGTCCACCCACCAGGCGTCACTTCCATAGCTGTCCCAGAGATCGATCTCGGTCAGCGCATCGCCTTCCTCGTCCGAGATATTGACGATGTCCGAGAACCGGACCCATTCCATATCCTGCCGCACGAGATCGTCGATCTGCAGCTCGGGTGCTGCATTCGGCACAACGATATCAAGGCCCTGATCGGTCTCCGCCAGCAGCACGACTTCAACCGGCTGCAAGGCGCGATCGAGCACGACGACATCCTCGATCGTGCCGTCGAAGAACTGCCTCAGATTGAGATCGTCGCCCCGGCGCGTGGATGTCGAGGCACCCAGCGCCGTATCATTCGTGTTGCCGAGCATGCCGAGCGCGAAGCCATCGTCCGCATCCGCCAACTCGCCGTTCACATAAAGCGCGACCGTGTCCTGATCGAAGGTGAAGGTGACGTGGTATTCCTTGCGGGCCTGGATCTTCTCGTCGCTGAACTTGAGATACCGGTTCTCCTGCGTGCCCTGGAAGCGCACGTAGAAGTACCCGTTATCGTGGACATAGGCCTCCAGGTGTCCGCCATCCTGGTTGCCCGAATGATCCTTGGACAGGAGCACCTGTGTCTCCTCGCCCGGCGTGTGGGCCGTGAAGGAAAACGCCCAGGTGCCCGTGCGCTGCTCCAGGTTCTGATCATGCGGCAACAGGATGACATCGTCCACGCCGTCGAAGGTGCCGCCCTCCTCCATGAGCAGGATCTCGGGCTGGTCCGCGGGATCGAGACTGGAGGCGAGGGTCACGTTGCCTGTCGCCAGGAACGGGTTTGACGAGAACGAGAACGGGTCCGCTGCCAGCGGGTTGCCCTCGATATCGCGGGTGTCATAGCCGAAGATTTCGGTCCCGTCCTCAGTCACCGAGACCTTGGTCTCGCCGGTCGGCGCCAGCGCCTCCTGGATCTCGTCCACGGACGTCACGATGCCGTAATGGGCGCCCGCGTCTGTCTCGATATCATCTTCCGTGACCAGGTCCCCGAAGACCACCGCATAGCCGACCATGTCCTCGTCATGGGCACCGCCATTATTGCCCTGCTGCGAGTAGACCTGGACGATCGACATGGCATCGTCGTCGATCCCGTCGCCATCGCTGTCATAGCCCTTGTAGGTGATGTCCAGGATCCGGGTCGTGTGCCCGATGATCTTGATCTGGTCTTCCTCGCGGTTGAAGTCCGCGATGATGTCGATCCCAAAGAGGTCGACCCAGTGGTCGTGGATGTACTTGTTCTCGCCCGCGACCCCGTGCCACTTGATGCCCCGGTCATCCTTGATGTGCTTGAGCAGGATGTCCTTCTTGCCGTTGATCTGGGTCTGGATGAAGAAGGTGTCGTTGCCCTCGCCGCCCTCGAGGATGTCATCGGCGGCCAGCGGCTGGTCGATCCAGTCCACCAGTTTCAGGTATTCCGGGTCGATCTCGCCATTCGTGGGCCGCGAGGGGTCGTCCAGCACCAGCTGACCGGCCCGCTGCTCGCCCGCATCCGAACGGGCATAGAGGAGGTCGTCGCCCGCACCGCCGCGCACATAGTCGGACCCGCGCCCGCCATCCAGCGTGTCATTGCCGGCGCCGCCTTCGATATAGTCGTCGCCATAGCCGCCATCGATGCTGTCGGCACCCGCGCCACCGTCGATCGTGTCGTCGCCTGCACCGCCATCGATGCTGTCATTGCCGCCGAGCCCGTCGATCATATCGTCCGAGGCGAGCATCGGCTGGGGCCCCGAGGTATTGGTCAGCGCATTGCCCGGACCGTTCGTGATCAGCTGGGCGATCTCCGGCTGGGTCAGTGCGGCATCCGGCGTATACCCGCCCCAGACGCCGAACTCGGCGATGGCCCCGTCAAAGGCGCGCTCCAGCTTGTCATCATCGACGCCGAAGATCTGGGCCGTGCCGTTCACCTCCGCCCGGAAGCTGTCGGCCCCAAGAACCCAGGGCTCCTCGTTCTGCAGCAGATAGGCTTCCGTGTGCTGGCCGGGCGTGTCGTCATTGCCGTCGAGCTTGTTCCACTCACCGTCCGGGATCGCCACGCCATCGACAAAGACCGTGATCCCGTCCGCCTGGAAATTGACGGCGACATGGTGCCATTGGCCTTCCGTAAACTCCGCGTTCTGGGTCTCCCATGTCTGGTTGCTCCAGCGCCCGTCGCCATCGGCGAAGCGCATGAAGAGCTGGCCGTCATTGGTGTGGCCGAGCCGGAAGTGCCCGCCATCGCCGAGATTGCGCGCATCCTTGGACAGGAAGGTGGAATCCCGCTCCAGGTCATCGGCGCGCACGAAGAGCGCGATGGTCCCTTGCGTGACCGCCAGATCCGTCGAGTGCTCGATGAAGGCAAAATCATGCTTGCCGTCGAATTCCAGCGCATTGAGCGTCACGTCATCAGGGCCGGTCGTGACCCCGTCAGTGCGCAACAGCGCCTGGTTCTCGTAGAGCGTATAGGCCTTGGCCACGGGCCCGCCGCGCGCATCGTCGAAGGCGCCGTCGGCCGCGCCCACATCCGCGAAGTCATAGAAGGCCAGCGCGCCGGGCAGGCCGGTCTCGGCGGGCTCGGATGGCGCGAGATTGTCATTGCCATTGGTGCCGGTGATGTTCTGGCTTGCGGCCTCGACCGTGCCGAGCTGGTCAAAGGGCGCACGGGTCTCGGGCTCCGGCCCTGGGCCCGGATCGCCGAAGGTCACCGCGTTCAGGTAGGGATTGTCGACGAAATCCTCCGGGCTGCCAGTGACGGCCCCGAAATTCCCCTGATCGTCGCGGGTGTCATAGCCATAGACCTGCTGGCCGTTGACCTCCGAGACCTTGAGATCGCCGACCTGGAAGATCGCCTCCTGCACATCGTCGAAATTGGCGACGATGCCGTAGGTCACGCCCGCATCGAGCACGATATCGTCCTCGGTCACGAGATCGCCGTGGACGATGATCTGGCCGATCAGGTCCTGGTCATGGGCACCGCCCGAGCGCGCGAGATTGTCCATGCAATGACAGGTCGCGTTGCCGGTGGCCGCACAGCCGCCGGACTGGTCGGACGAAACCGTGATGATGGTCTCCATGTCGCCGTCACCATCGGTGTCGCGATAGGAGATGTCGCAGATCGAGGCCGTGTGGCCCGCAATGGCGATCTGGTCCTCGCCCGCCACATAATCCGCGATGATGTCGATGCCCCAGCTGTCGACCCAGTGGTCGTGCAGGTAATCGTTCTCGCCCGCAACGCCTGCCCAGTTGATGGACCCGTCCGAGCGCGTGTGCTTCTGGATGATCTCCAGCTTGGCATTGATCTGGGGCGAGAAGAGGAAGACGTCGCGCCCATCGCCGCCGACCAGGATATCGTCGGCCACAAGGGGCTGATTTTCATAGCCTTTCAGCTTCTCGCGGTCGAAGTTGACCTCGCCCTCGGGGCTGTCCTCGCGGGTCGGGTTGCCGACGGCGAGCTGACCGATGCGCTGTTCGCCCGCATCCGAGCGCGAGATCAGCAGGTCGTTGCCCGCGCCGCCGATGATCAGGTCCGAGCCGAAGCCCCCGTCGATGACATCGTCGCCATCGCCGCCATTGATGCTGTCATCGCCGTAGCCGCCCTTGATGTGGTCGTCACCGCCGAGCCCGTCGATGGTCTCGTCGGCCCCGCCGCCCTCAATCACGTCGACCCCTTCGGTCGGCGTGTCGGTGGTCGGGATATCGAGCGCGTCCTCGATGAAATAGGAGGGGTGGTAGTCGTCCACCGGCACCAGCGGCACGTCCGCCGGTGGGTTCAGGAAATCGTCCGTGCTCTGGTAGAGCGCGCTCTCGTCGACCGTGATGCCATCGATCAGCAGGTTCAGGCTCTGCCCGCCGCCGGCATCGAAATAGAGCATCTCGATCTCGTAGAGCCCGCCGTCGAACTCGGCCACGCGCGCCGTCTCGTCGGTGCCGCGGGTGCCTTCGAACTCGGTGAAGTCGACCCCGCCGATCTTCAGCGAGAACCCGTCATCCGAGGAGACCGCGATCTCATGCGCGCCCTCGGGAATATAGATGAAACCTTTGAAGACCATGCCCGAGGGGCCCATCTCGAAGGCATCACCCGGCGCGCCTTCGATGGAGGCCGCGTCCTCATCCAGGAACTCGGCGATGGTCGTGTCACCGCGATTGCCGTGATAGGAGATGTCGGTGGCCGTGAAGGTCGATACCGGCGAGCGGGTCGCGACGATGTCCTCAAGGGTCTCGATGGAGCGGATCGAACCATTGGTGATGTAGACCTCGCCGGCCAGCCCCGTACCTTCGGACGGTACGCCATTGATGGCGGCAAGGGCGACGGCAGGGGTCATGCCGGCAGGCGTGTCGGCATCGTTCGGATCGAACAGGGGATTGTAATCGGGCACGGTCAGCCTCCTCGGAATCGGATGGCCGGAGGCACAGAACAGCACCGGCCCATCATCGTTCTGCTCTCTTTGGTGAGGAGGCACGCCTCATCGCCGAGGCGTGCCCGAACGGACCGCCTTTCGACCAATTGCCGCACCACCTCCACGAAGTCTGCTGACTGTGTGCAGGGCGGTGGTGAGCAGCAAGTAAAAACCTGCCAGCAGAGGGAGATGTCGGGTCAGAAATTCGCAAGGCGCAACGAATTGCGGCGAGAGCTGGGCAGAGTGCACAAATCCTGCAGAGAACCTGCAGATCTGGCCCGAATTTACTTTTGCAATCTGAGACTTAGCGGGGTCCTGGCCGAATCACCGGGCCTGGATTCACAGGCATCCGCCCGGCACCTGAACGGGCAGCGGCGGGACGTCCCGGCGGGTCTGGCCAAGTGGTTCGGTCAAGCCGGATACCGCGCCGGTTCTCAGTTCCCGTAATACTTGCTGCCATAGGCGGAGTAGGCCTCGCCATAGCGCCCGCCATAGCGCTTCATGCCCTTGGGATCGATCTGGCTCAGCACCAGCCCGGTCACCGGCACATTGACGGTCTTGAAGGCGTGCAGCCCGTTCTCGACCAGGCTACGCGGGGTCTTGTCCCAGTGCACCACGTAGATGACCGCATCCATACTTTGCGAGATGACGCGGGCATCGGGCACGACCAGTACCGGCGGGGTGTCGATGAGGATCATGTCATAGATCTTGCGCAGGCCCTGGAGGAACTCGGCAAAGGCCGCGGACGAGAAGAAGTCGGCCGCGTTCACGGTGCTCTTCTCGCCGATCAGGATATCGACGCCGAGCTGGTCGGAATGCCAGACGATGTCCTCGAGCGGCTTCTCGCCGGTGACGGCACTGATGACGCCCTTGCGGCCCTCGAGGTCGAAATACTCGCCGAAGGTGCGCCGGCGGATATCGCCCTCGATCACCAGGACGCGGCGGCCCAGCCCGGCCAGGTTCTGCGCCAGCGCCAGCGTCTGGGTGGTCTTGCCCTCGCCGGGCACGGACGAGGTCAGCATGATGACCTGGGGCGGCTTGTCGATATTGGACAGCAGGATCGAGGTGCGCAGGTTGCGCACGGCCTCGACCAGGGCCGAGGTCGGCTTGGACACGATATAGTCGAGCACGCGCTTGCGCTTTGCCTGCGGTGCGCGCGGGATCTGGCCGATGACGGTGACGCCGGTGGTGGCCTCCATGTCCTCGGCACTGCGGTACCCGGTCTGGCGCATCTCGCGCAGCAGCACCAGGACCGAGCCCAGCACCCCGCCGAGGATCGCGCTCAGCACCAGGATCATGCCCTTGCGCGGCGCCGAGGCGCGCTCCGGGATCACCGCATAGGACAGGATCCGGCTGTCGGCCTGCTGGATGCCCTGCTGGACGGAGGTCTCCTTGAGACGCGAGAGGAAGTATTCATAGATCAGCCCGCTGGCCGCCGCCTCGCGCTCGAGCTGCTGCAATTTCACCAGATCGCCGGACTGGGTCTCGACCTTCGCGGTCTGCGTGCGGATCGAGGTCTCCATGATGCCGATCTGCGCGCGCAGCCGAGCCTGGCCGCTGCGCATCTGCGAGATCACGACCCCCAGCCGTGCGTCCAGCACCTGACGGGCCGCCTCCGAGCCACCCTGGGCCCGGGCGATGGCCGCCGAAAGCGCATCATCGGTGGAGAGCTCCGCCAGGGTGTCGAGATCCTTGTTGGCGGACGCCAGCAACATGCCCTCCAACCGGGCGGTCATGTCGGCCTCCGCCTTGCGGTCCTCGGCCAGACGACCGCGCAGATCCTTGAGCTGGCGGTTCAGGGCGGCCAGCGCCTCGGGCCCGATCAGGTCGGTGGTGGTGTTGTAATCCTTGACCGCGGTCTCGGCGACCTCCAGCTCGTCCTTCAGCTCGGTCACGCGCGTGGTCAGCCAGGCGGTGGCCTCCTCGGTGGCCTCGAACTTGGTCACAAGCTGGTCGTTGATGTAGATCCTGGCCAGCGTATCTGCGATCAGCGCCGACTTCTCCGGGCTCTCGGTCACCACCGAGATCCGGAACACGTAGGAATTGCGGACATTGCCGACCGAGATCGACCCCAGCAGCTCGTCGATCACCCCGTCGCGGATCGCCTGCGCGGTGGGCGGCGCGTCCGGCTCGCGCCTCAGACCCAGAAGTCTCAAGAGATTGCCCAGCGAGAAGACCGCCCGGGGCTGGAGATCCGTGTTGAACTCGGGATCGGACTCGAGATCCAGCTGCTCGACGATCTTGCCCAGGAGGATGCGCGCGCGCAGCACCTCCACTTCTGTATTGATGGTGGCCTGATCCGCCGACAAGCCGGACACGACACTCTCAAAATCGACGACCTGGCTGTCCCGGCTTTCCAGGGCGACCGTGGCCGAGGAGGTATATTGTGGCGTGGCCACCGCGAAGGCGTAATACCCGCCAAGCACCGCCATCAGCACCATGCAGAGCGCGATCAGCCATTTACCCCGCCAGAGCGTGCCGACGATCTGGGTCAGCTCCACCTCGTCCTTGCTCGGAGCAAGCTCTACGGTCTGGATCGTGGGTATCTGGCTACTGCGCATAATGGCCTATCGCTATTGATCTCGGGTCGACTTCACAATTGAAACGGCACCTTGTCGGGGACTCGGTCTCTCGCCCGGACGGCACAGTGGTTCTCACATGCACGGATCACAGTTCTGGGACCCAAGCGCGAAAACACGCTCTAAAAGACTCTCGTCTCCGGGGAAAGGACGAATTTGACTCGCTTTTTAACCGCCATGCCACCCCGCATCCCCCGCGGGACAGGCCGGGAACCTGCCCAAGACGCCCATCCGAAAGCGAACAGTGGGCCCGATGGGCTTAGTGGGAGCCGCCACACCCACATCACGCTTTCATTGCAACCCAATAGCGCTTCCCCGTATGGCTGGGAGAGCTGAACCTGAGGGGGTCTATCCCATGTCCTCTGCCACGCTGTAACGACAATTGGAGACAGGCTGACGCCGCCAGAAGAGCGCCTAGGATCCAATCTGTGCGCTGCCCCGCCTTCTGTTGAACTCCTTCCTCCGCAACGTGCTGATCCTGATCAGTGGCACGGTGGACGGGCAAGCGATCGTCGCTTTGGCGCTGTCATTTCTGATCCAGCTTTACGAGCGGGAGGCGTA
>JBCDID010000049.1:0-14056 GCA_038749355.1 Pseudomonadota bacterium
GCCGCGCGCACCAGATCCCGCGCCGACATGGCCATGGAACAGAAATGGAAATAGGTGTTCGTGACCTCCACCGGGTCCTCGCGCAGATTGCCGGACGCTTTGAGCACGTAGGCGATCGCCCGGTTCAAATCGCCCGTCGCCATCTCCGAGCGGTGCACTTCCGCGTCGAACTGGATGGCCTCGTTCCCGGACAGGAGGCGCATCTGGTTGCGGAAGCTGCCCGCGATCTGTGGCCGCCGGTGCAGCAGTGCGTCCGTGACCACGATGGCGCCCGCGTTGATGAACGGGTTGCGCGGGATGCCGCCTTCGGTCTCCAACTGTATGAGCGAATTGAACCGCATGCCGGATGGCTCGCGCCCCACTCGGTCCCAAAGCTCGTCCGGCACCCACTCCATGGCCAGCGCAAGTGAGAAGAGCTTGGAGATCGACTGGATCGAGAACGGCGTGTCTGCATCACCCGTGGCGAACTCCTGACCGTCGACATTGCGTACCACCAGCGCGAACTGTCCAGGGTCCACGCGGGCCAGTGCGGGGATGTAACCCGCAACCTTCCCCTCCGTCGCCTGGGTGCGGCACTCGGCCACGATGTCGTCCAACAACTTCTGCATTCCACGCTCCGGGGCTGACCGGGCTTGACCCGAGCCCGCAATGAGGCCTGATAGTGCGCGCGGGTCAAGCCCGCGAGCCGAGGAGACGACCATGCCCCAGACCTATACCCCGATCGAGATGCTCGAGAAGCTCGTGGCTTTCCCCACCGTCTCGCGCGACAGCAACATCCCGTTGATGGATTTCGTGGCGGAGTATCTGGCGGGCCACGGGGTCGAAAGCCACCGGGTGCCAAGCGCGGACGGGACCAAGCACAACCTCTACGCGGTTGTCGGTCCGGATGTCGAAGGCGGGGTCGTGCTGTCGGGGCACACGGATGTCGTGCCCGTGGATGGACAGGACTGGAGCACGGACCCATTCCAACTGACGGAGAAGGGTTCGCGACTCTACGGTCGCGGCTCCTGCGACATGAAGGGGTTCCTGGCCATTGCGCTGGCTGCGGTGCCCAAGGCGCTGGCGGCGGGCATTAACCGGCCTCTTCAGTTGGCCTTCACCTATGACGAAGAGGTCGGCATGGACGGGGCCTTCCGGCTCGTGCCGGAGATGGCGGGCAAACTGCCCAAGGCGCCCGTGGTTATCGTCGGCGAGCCCTCCAAGATGCAGGTGGTCACCGGCCACAAAGGCGGGCTGATGCTGGAGACGCACCTGCGTGGGTTCGAAGTGCATTCTTCCATCCTGCACACTGGCGTGTCCGCCGTGCATCACGCGGCGCGGCTGGTGACGTGGCTGGAGGACCGGATGGAGGAGAACCGCGCTGCCGCTGATCCCGATTGCACCTTCGTGCCGCCCTATACGACGCTCCATGTTGGTCGGATGCATGGGGGCACGGCCACGAACATCACGGCCAAGGACTGCTGGTTCCCGATCGATATCCGCCCGGTGCCGCCGGAGACGAATGCGCAGTGGATGGAGCGCTATCGTGCGGAAGTTGCCCGGGCCGACGCACTGATGAAGGCCGTGCATCCGGATACCGGGATCGAGATCAAGGTGGTCGGCGATACACCTGCGTGCCGTCCCGATCAGGCGACCGAGGCCGAGGCGCTCTGCCGTCAGTTGACCGGGGACAATGGCGAGCACGTGGTCTCCTACGGAACCGAAGCCGGGATCTTTCAGGATGATGGGTATTCGGCCTGTATCTGCGGCCCCGGTTCCATCGATCAGGCACACCAGCCGGACGAGTTCATCGAGATCTCCGAGATGCATGCGGGTGCGGCGTTCATGGACAGGCTGATCGGGCGCCTTGCGAGCTAGGCCGCGCGTAGGGTGCATCCATCGTCGCGCTCGCGCGACATGATGCACCTTTCTGCGAAGAAAACGGAGTTCGAGACCTGTCGGTCTCTCACATTCCTTTGCGCTCGGTCCGTCGCTTCGCTGGACCGAGCCGTTGGCGCCCCGCCGCGATCTCTTGTGCTGTTCCGTGCGTCACGTTTTTGTCGAACTGTGACATGCGTTCCGCCCTCAGATCGTGTAGCCTTGCCAAGGGGGCGGAGCGAGGATGAGCGATGTTGTTCAGATTGTGCCTTTTGTTCGGGGTTCTCTTTGCAGGCCCCGCCTTGGCCGAGGCGTTGAAGTACAAGTTCGCGGCACGTAAGCAACCGACCGTCGCCGCACCCACGGCGCACGGTGAATATGCCAAAGGCTGCCTTGCCGGGGGCGTTGAACTCGCCGAGACGGGTCCCGGCTGGCAGGCCATGCGCCTCAGCCGCAACCGCAACTGGGGACATCCAGATGCGATCGCCTATGTCGAGCGGCTGTCCGCCCGGGTGCAGGCGATCGGATGGCCCCGGCTCTATATCGGCGACATCTCGCAGCCGCGTGGCGGACCGATGCGGTCAGGGCACCGCTCGCACCAGCTCGGTCTCGACATCGATATCTGGTTGCGCCGGCCTGGCGAGAAACTGCTCACCCGTGCCCAACGCGAGAAGATCGGCTCTCCCCGGGTGGTGTCGGGGCGTGATGTCAACGCCAACTGGACCCGCGAGCATCACGAGGTGCTGAAGGCCGCTGCCTCCGATCCCGGCATCGCGCGGATCTTCGTCAATCGCGCCATCAAGCAGGCCATGTGCTTGGACGAACCGCCCGGCCCCGACCGGATCTGGCTGCGCAAGATCCGCCCCTGGTTTGGCCATGACGCGCATTTCCATGTCAGGCTGAACTGTCCCGTGGAGAGCCCCGATTGCGTGCCCCAGATTGCAATCCCGCCCGGCGATGGCTGCGGTGAGGAGCTTGCCTCCTGGTTCCGGCCTCCGCCGCCTGGCACCAAGACGATCCGAAAGAAACGCCGGGAACTGGTGCTGGATGACCTGCCTTTGGCCTGTGCCGCGGTGCTCCGGCAGTGAGGCGGGCAGGCGCGGCCTGGCTCCTCGCAGTCTTGGCCGCGGGATGCGCGCCGGGGGCGCCAGATGCGGATCCGGTGGCAGACGGGCTGGAGATCGGCTCGGCGGCCGTGGAGATCGCACCCGCGGAACTGACCGGCCTCAGACTTCGAGGCACGCGCGTGCTTACGGCGGATATGGATGCATTTGGCGGGTTCTCCGGGCTGATCGTTCGGGATGGCCGCCTGCTGGCCGTCTCGGATGCCGGTTGGTTTCTGGACGCGCCGCTCGCCGAGCTGCCTGACGGGCTGGAGCCGGGCAACGCGCAGTTCTTCCCGCTGACCGCGTCCGACGGGAGCCTGCTCGGCAAATCCGGCGGCGATGCCGAGGGTCTGGCCGTGATGGACGGAGAGATCTGGATCAGCTTCGAGGGGGATCACCGGGTGATGCGCCTTGGCCGGGCCGGAGTGGTGGAAGCCATTTTCCAGCCTCCGGCGTTCGAGAGATTGGGATCGAACAAGGGGCTCGAATCCCTTGCATCCCATCCGGCAGGCGGGTTGATGGCAATCGCCGAAGCCCCTGGGCAGAAGGGTCATCCGGTGTTTATCTGGCGCGATGGTAGCATGCGGGCCGCCTACCTGCCCGCTGACCCGCCGTTCTACGTGACTGCCGCAGACTTTGGCCTGGACGGACGGCTCTATCTGGTTTTGCGTCACTACAGTCCTCTGACGGGTGTGCGGATTGAGATCCAGAGGTTCTCTATCGATGATAGCGGATTTCCGGACCCGGCGACGCGGCAACGGCTGGCGGCGTTTGAAAGCGGGACGGGTATCGACAACATGGAGGGGATCAGTCTCTGGCAGGATGCGAATGGTGTGACCCATTTGACGCTGATCTCGGATGATAATTTCAACCGGGTGCAGCGGACGTTGCTGATGGACTTTGAAGTTCTGGATTGAGTTGCCCGTTCCGGGCTCCGGTGCATCACACCACGCAAGCGTGCCTATGGATGCACCCTGCGCGCCGCGAATGGATGCAGCTGTTGCAAGGGTTTCGGCTGCAGTGCGGCGGTGATCCCGGGTGCCAACGGCTCGCGCCAGCGAAGCGGCGGCGCGAGCGCAAAGGAGTGTGAACGCACGTGAGTGCGTGAACTCCGTTTAATCCGTTGCCCCCGGCGCGATGGTTGCCCAGGCTTCTTCCGCGGTCTCGACGAAGCGGAACAAGTCCAGATCCTCGTCCGAGATCGTGCCCGCATCGGCCAGAGCCTTCCAGTTCACGATGGACCGCCAGAACTTCTCGCCGAACAGCAACACCGGAACCCTTTGCATGCGGTCCGTCTGGATCAGCGTCAGCGTCTCAAAAAGCTCGTCCAGCGTCCCGTAACCGCCCGGAAACACGGCCACGGCGCAGGCGCGCATCAGGAAGTGCATCTTCCGGATCGCGAAATAGTGGAAGTTGAAGCAAAGCTCCGGCGAGACATATTCGTTTGGCGCCTGTTCATGCGGCAGCACGATATTGAGGCCCATGGAGGGTGCGCCGACCTCTCTTGCCCCCCGGTTTCCAGCCTCCATGACCCCAGGTCCACCGCCAGTGACCACGACATACTCGCGGCCATCCCGCGCAAGGCAGGCCTTCCCGGCAAGCTGCGCGAACTTGCGCGCTTCCTCGTAATACTCGGCAAGCCCTGCCAGGGTTTCGGTCCGGGCGCTTTCGCGCTCCGCAGGTGCCGGGATCCTTGCGCCCCCGAAGAGCACGACGGTGGATGCGATGCCCGCATCCTCCATGGTCAGCTCGGGCTTCAGCAGCTCCAGTTGCAGCCGCAACGGGCGCAGCCGCTCCCGGCGCAGGAACTCCGTATCCTCGAAGGCCAGTCGATACACCGGCGACAGGGTCTGTTCCGTCTCGGGCTGACGATGCGCCCGGTCCGCATCCTGGCCTGCGGATCGGAAAATCGAGTGGCGCTCTTCTTCGGTCATGGGAGGTCCTCCTTGGGGGTCGCCACGATTGCCTATGCGTCCCGATCTGTCTATAGGCCTCGGCAACCACAGGATTGAGGAGCACCCCCATGGATCACGCGAGCCTGGAAGCCGCCATCGAAGCCGCCTGGGATGACCGGGACAATGTCAACGCCGGAACCCAGGGCGAGGTGCGCGAGGCCGTGGACACGGCGCTGGGCGCCATGGATTCAGGCGCATTGCGCGTGGCCGAGCGCGCGGCAGATGGCGCGTGGAACGTGAACCAGTGGGCCAAGAAGGCGGTTCTGCTCTCCTTCCGCCTGAACGATATGGCGCCGATCGAAGGCGGCCCCGGAGGGGCGACCTGGTGGGACAAGGTGCCCTCCAAGTTCGAGGGCTGGGGCGAGAACCAGTGGTCCGCCGCCGGCTTCCGTGCGGTGCCGAACTGCACCGTGCGCCGCTCCGCCTTCATCGCGCCGGGCGTGGTGCTGATGCCGTCCTTCGTGAACCTCGGCGCCTACGTGGATTCGGGTACGATGGTCGATACCTGGGCCACTGTCGGGTCCTGCGCCCAGATCGGCAAGAACGTGCATATCTCCGGCGGGGCCGGGATCGGCGGTGTGCTGGAGCCCTTGCAGGCGGGCCCGGTGATCGTCGAGGACAACTGCTTCATCGGCGCGCGCTCCGAGGTGGTCGAGGGCGTAATCGTCCGCGAGGGCTCTGTATTGTCCATGGGCGTGTTCATCGGGGCATCCACCAAGATCGTCGACCGGGAGACGGGCGAAGTCTTTATCGGCGAGGTGCCACCCTATTCTGTGGTCGTGCCAGGGACGACCGCAGGCAAGGCTCTGCCCGACGGCTCGCCCGGGCCGAGCCTGTACTGCGCCGTGATCATCAAACGCGTGGATGAACGCACGCGGTCGAAGACCTCCATCAACGAATTGTTGCGCGACTGATGTCGCGCCCATGGGGTGCATCATGGATGCACCCTACGCGGAGACGGTGGGGATGGGTCCGGATTTCCAGACGTTTCAGTCCAATTCGGATCTTCGCTTGTTGTCCGGTATGATGTCGGATGCGGCGAATGGCAAAGCTCTGACTGCGCCGGGGGAACTGGACTGGGCACGGGTCGAGGAACTTGCAGCCGATTCCGATAGCCCCGACTTTGCTCCGGCCACCGCTTCGTTGATCCGGGGCGCGCTGCGCGGCCGCGTCTGTGCCGAGAGTGTTGCAATGGACTGGGAGGTGTTCGACGTCCAGATCTGCGGGTTGCAGTCAGACTTCCGGTCGGTTTTTGCAATTCGTTTTCGACGGCTCGGAGTGGCGTGCCCCGAACCCCTTCGCCGCAGGGCCGATACCAATGCCATCCGGTCTGCGCTGCAGTCGATTGCAACGGCGATGACGCACAAGGAACGTGACTCCATCGCCCGCTCCGAAGGTAACCGGGCATGGCAGGAGCACTTCGACGCCTTGGACAAGGTCATCGATGAGCAGAACTGCGAGATGACCAAAGATCAATCTTGGTGTCCGTCCGAAGCAATTGAACTTTGCGCCTGGGATCCGGAGCGGCAAGGTTTCTGGGGCGCGACCGCGTTGCTGCTGATCGCCGGACTTGGCGAACCGGACTATTTTGCCGCCGACCGCTGGGGAAAGCAGGCTGAATGTAATCTTGCGCTGGATTATCCTGCGCGCGCTGCGATCCTCGCCACGTTTCGCCATTGTTATGAGGTTGGTGAGCGGTTGGGTCCGGAGTTCCGTGGGTGGCGCCGCAAAGACCCTCACAGACCCATGGTTGCGATCCCCTGGGCGGCGCCGGAATACCTGATCGGAGCGGGACATGTCTGAGGTTTTCACTTTGTTGGTCCAGGTTGGCCGTACCGACGGCGATGGCCTCCCCGATGGCACGACTGGCGCGGCACTCCTATGCTACGCGGCAGGGCGGGATGAGAAGAATGCCGTGGATGAGACAGTCAATGTGCTCCGGCAGGCGGACATGTCGGTGCTCGAGGTCGAGTCGCTCGGCAGCCGGATGGAACGGGAGGAAGAAGGCCCGCTCGACCCCTCCGAGACAGACCTGATGGACCGTGCGCTGACCGACAATGCCGTGGTGGTCGCTCAGGTCACGACCTTTGATGATTGAATTCCGGGGCACCGCGTAGGGTGCATCCATGATGCACCCCGTGGGCGCGGCGTCAGTCGCGCAACCACCATCCGGCGAACCAGAGGCTTGCCCGCCAGTTCACCCAGCAGATCGCCATCCCGGCGAGCCCGTCCACAAGGTAGTGCCAGCCGAGATGCACCGACCCGAACAGGATGACCGCGAAGAACGCCCATGCGAGCCCGCGCCACCATCGGCCCAGTCCCTGGACGTAGAGGACCACCAACAGGCTCATGCACACATGGAGTGACGGGAACGCGGAAATCCCGTAGGGTTCGACGCCCGGCTGGTTGGTGTGGCCGGCCCAAAGCAGTTCGATCCCGGATATTGTCCAGAGCGGCGCGATGGCACCAGCCTGATCCAGCCTCGCCAGCATCGCCACGAAGTCCATGTCGCCCGATAATCGGTCCAGGAAGACCGGCCCGACCGACGAGAACACCGTCGCCAGAACACACCCGCCGACCGCCCAGTTCAAGAGGAAGGTCATGAGATAGGCCAGGCGCATCCGGCTCATCATGGGCGAGAACGCGGCCACGCAGGTGGCGAGCAGCACGACTACGAACCACGCCAGATAGAACCGGTCGATGATCAGCGTTGCCCAGGGCCAAGGCATCAGCGCATGCGTGACCTCCCATCCGTCCCGGCCAAGGAACAGCACCCTGTCCCAGGCAATGAACACGGGGTCCCAAGTGAACGCACTCAGATCCGGGATACGCGGCTTGAACGCCTTGAACATGGACATCAGCGTGAAGACGAACAGCAGCGGCGGGATGGAGCCGATCCCTGTCACTTCCGACCAGCGGATGTTTGCAGTCAGGCGGGCGATGCGTTCCGAGCGCGGCACGTTGCCCATGGACACGTATCGGACGTAGGCCACCGCGACGACCGCCACGAAAAATGTCACGAGGGTGGTCACGAAGACCGGCACATAACGTTCCGGGAAGAGCGGCATCTCGGTGTCGAAGGGTGCCAGAACGATGCGCAATCCGGCGTAGTAGGCCAGCCAGAGCACCGCCAGCGGGGCATAGGCGCGCCAGATCCGTGAGCCGAGACCCGGTGCTGTTGGAAGAACCGCGCTGTCCGTCATATCGCAGATCCCCCGGTTCGAACCTTGCCAAGGACGCCCGCTGCACGTTAGCTCGCGTCTATACGGAACAACAAGGCGGGATGAGGGCATGGGCAATCTGGATCCGGTCGAGCTGACGCAGGCATTGGTGCGGTGTCCTTCGGTAACACCTGAGGAAGGCGGGGCGATTGCGCTTCTGGAGAAGGTGCTGAGCGAGGCGGGCTTCCGCTGCAATCGCATCAGCCGCGGCGGGGTCGAGAACCTCTATGCCCGCTGGGGCACGGACGCGCCTGTCTTTGCCTTCGGCGGGCACACGGATGTGGTTCCGGTGGGCAATCAGGCCACCTGGAAGAATGACCCGTTCAGCGGGCACGTGGCCGACGGTGCCGTCTGGGGCCGCGGCGCATGCGACATGAAGTCGGGTGTGGCAGCGTTTGTTGCGGCCGCCGTGGAGCTTGTCCTGGCGACTCCGCCAAAGGGGTCGGTCTCGCTTCTGATCACCGGGGACGAAGAGGGCCCCGCCGAGCATGGAACCCGCGCGATCCTCGACTGGATGCGCGAGAACGGGGAGACGGCGGACTTCTGCGTGGTGGGTGAGCCGACCTCGGTCAACCGCTTGGGCGATGTGGTCAAGATCGGGCGGCGCGGGTCGATGACCGGGACCTTGATTGTGACGGGGCGACAGGGCCACACGGCCTATCCGGAGCGCGCTGAAAACCCGCTGCCGGTGGTCTCCCGAATCTGTGCTCGACTGGCGGATTTGCCCATCGATCTCGGCTCGACCCATTTCCAGCCGTCCACCCTCGCGCTTGCATCCATTGATACCGGCAACCCTGCCTCCAACGTCATTCCCGCGGCGGCACGAGCGGTGTTCAACATCCGGTTCAACGATCTTCAGACCTCAGACACCGTCAAGGTCTGGACCGAGCAGATCGTCCAGGATTCGCTGCGGGATACGGCCTGCAAGGCAGAGATCTCATGGAAGGTCTCGGGCGAGAGCTTCCTCACGCAACCGGGCCCGCTGGTGGACATCGCCGTGGACGCAATCACCGACCGGATGCTGGAGCGCCCCGCACTGACCACGGGCGGCGGCACCTCGGACGCGCGTTTCATCAAGGATCTCTGCCCTGTCATGGAGATCGGATTGGTCGGCGACACCATGCACCAGGTGGACGAGCGCACCAGCGTCGAGGACATCCGTGCGCTCAGCCAGATCTACAAAGACATACTCGAACGTTTCTTCGGCGTCTGATGACATCTCCCCGGTCTCAACACTCGGTTAGACATTTCGGTCGATAACCGAGGAGACTTTAATCGGTGGCGTAGCGTATCCATGATGGACGAGCCTGTCGCAGACTATCGCGGGGCGTCAGAGGACATTGCCGCGACGCAACGGCGCTTGCATCTGCAGCATGCGCCGAGCGGCGGCTGGGTCCTTCATGTATCCGCACAGGAACTGGCGCTGGATGACGGTGCGATAGCTCTTCTGGGCATGGACCCGGAGGGCGGCGACCAACTCGACGACATGATGCGCCGGATGTCGGCGGAGCAGCGGGCAAGGTGGCTGCGCGCCGTCACGTCTTCCTGTGCGAGCGGGGAAGCGTTTGCGCAGCGCGTGGTAATCGCGGGCGAGCGGGGGGCGGAACGCACTGTCCAGTTCTGGGCGCGGGTCGAGAATGCAGGCCTCGACAGTGTTCGGCTTGTGGGTCACGCGGCGGAGGTCCTGCCTGACGCTCTTGAGACGCGGCTGGAGGATTTCATCGACATGGCCGGCGAATGGCTGTGGGAGATGGATGCCAATCTGCGGTTCAGTTACTTCTCGCCGAATGCGCAGATCCACTGGGGCGGCGACCCTACGGACCGGATGCTCGGTCAGTCACGCGGGGACCTCGCCAGCGAGTCGAATGACATCATCGAAATCGACATGCACCTGAACTGGATTGCCCAGCGCAAACCGTTCCGGGATTTCCGGTATTGGCGCCGCGATCTCGACGGGGGCGAGCGCTATATCTCGACCAGCGGCAAACCCGTCTTTGATGATGCTGGGCTGTTCAAGGGCTATCGGGGCACCGGACGGGACCTGACCGAACACCACAAGATGAGCGAGGAACTGGTCCGCAAGAACCGCCAGCTCAATGCGGCCAACAAGGTCAATTCCGACGCCATGGCGTCGCTCCAGGTGGCCAACGCGCTGCTGGAAGAACAGAATGATGAACTGGCCCGCGTGCAGGAGGAGGTCCGCCATCAGGCGCTGCACGATCCGCTGACAGGGGTCGGCAATCGCCGCTTTCTGGACGACCAGCTTGCCGAAAGTGCTGCCCGCTGCCGGGGTTGCGACGACTGGCTGGGCGTGCTGCATATCGATCTCGACCGGTTCAAGCAGATCAACGACACGCTTGGTCACGCGGCCGGTGATGCGGTGCTGGCGCATGTCGCCCAAGTGTTGGAGAGCGCGGCAACACACGAGGATTTCGTCGCCCGTGTCGGTGGCGACGAGTTCGTCGTCGTGCGCATGTCCAACGCGGATCAGGCGGAACTCGGCCAGCTTGCCCAGACCCTGATCGAGGCACTGAGCAAGCCCTTCAGCTATGAGGACAAGGAGTGCTGGTTCGGAGCGAGCATCGGCATCGCCGCCATGCGCGGCGAGGAAATCGTCTCGGACGAACTGCTGATGAACGCCGATATCGCGCTCTACCGGGCCAAGAACCAGGGTCGCGGCAACTTCCAGTACTTCTCGAACGAGGTGCAGCAGGAGATCCTGCGCCACAAGACCGTGGCGGATGGCATCCGCGCGGGGCTTGGCCGGTCCGAATTCATTCCCTGGTACCAGCCCCAGATCTCGGCCGTTTCGCGCGAGCTTCTCGGCTTCGAGGCTCTGGCGCGCTGGGATTGCCCCGGCGTCGGCATCCGGCCGCCATCGGACTTTCTCGACGTGGCGGAGGACCTGGGCGTGATGAGCCGGATCGATCATCGCATCCTGGAATGCGCGCTGTCGGATCTCGCCACGTGGGACGCAGCCGGCATCCAGGTCCCGAGTGTTTCCGTCAATGTATCTGCCAAACGGCTGCTGGATGCGGATCTTATGGCCACGCTCGCGACCCTGGATCTGCCGCGTGGGCGTCTGGCCTTCGAACTCCTGGAGTCGGCCTTCCTAGATGACATGGAATCCACGCTGGTCTGGAACATCGATCAGCTGAAGGAGAAGGGGATCGAGATCCAACTCGACGACTTCGGGTCCGGCCATGCATCGGTCGTGAGCCTGGTCAAGATTGGGCCCGATACCCTGAAGATCGACCGCCAGATGATTTCGGCGATCACGGTCGACCCGGCCCGGCTATCCATTGTCGAATGCATCATCAACATCGCCAAGGCGCTGCACGTGAAGGTCATCGCCGAGGGGGTCGAGACCGAGGAACAGGCGGCAATCCTCCAGAGGCTCGGGTGCGAGGCGCTGCAAGGCTACCTCTTCTCCCCACCCATTCCGGCGGACGCGGTGCCCGGTTTCGTGCGCGACTGGCAGGCGCCGCGCGAACGGGCTCAGGCCTGAAGCTCGCAAAGCAGACTGAAAATGCCCGGGGGGCCTAGGCCCTCCCTCTCCAGCCCTTTGGCGAAGGTCTCTGCCGGGCCCTGTTCAAGAAACTCGGCGAACACGCAGCCCGCGATGGTCTTATCCGGGCCGCGCAGCGCCTGCTCGGCGTTGGTGCCGGTCGCGTCGGGCACTGCCTCCCAGATCTCCAACCGCGCAAGGGCGTTGGCGTTCGTGACGAGGTCCAGATAAGCTTCTATCGCGATCGGAGATGACGGCAAGGTCACCGCAAAAGCTCCGCGCATATGCCCATGCACCGAGACCGCATCACAGATCGTGCGGCTCATGTTGCGGAAGACCTCGGCCATGATCCGGCGCGTCGCGGGTGTCGGATCATTCACCCGGGCCAGATAGGCGGGCGAGGTCAGAACACCGGGCTCCGTTACCTCGTAATAGGTGAAGTATTCCGGGCTTTTGCCGTGTGCACGATAGCGCCTCCCGCGCAGGAAACCCGGGATGCCCACGCGCTCGGCCAGATGCTCGCCCTGATACCAGGCCTCATACCCCGCCTCCTCGCCGGGCGCGCAGTCGTTCCAGATCGCCAGACGTCCAGTGGTCACGGGCGGTAGGGGCAGTCGGTGAACAGCTCCGGCCGGAAGTCCATACCGTGGCCGGGACGGTCCGGCGCGCGCATGTGCCCGTTCGCAATCGGCACTGGCTCGACCCACAAATGATCGTACCAGCCCATCCATTCCAGCCAGTCCGGGTTCGCAATGGAGGCCGTCAGGTGCGAGGACAGCTCCGGGAACATGTGCGGCGCGATCCGGATCCCGTGCGGCGCGGCGTCCGCCGCTTGTCGGCGTAGCCCGGTGTATCCGCCCCGCATGATGTCCGGCTGCAGGATCGGGATGGTCCCGGCCTCATACAGCCGCTCGCAGTCATACGAGAGGAAATTGTTCTCCCCGCCCACGACTGGGGTCTCGATGGCATCGGCAACCGCAAGATATCCGCGCCAGTCATCGGCCATGACGGGCTCCTCCAGCCAGGCAATGCGGTAGGGGTCGAGGCGGCGGCCCAGGCTGATGGCTCCTTCCGCATCTTTGCCCTGGTTGACGTCGACCATGATCTCGATGCCGTCGCCGAGCGCCCCGCGCATTTCGCGGACATTCGCGTGGTCTTCGTCCTCGGTGAAAAGGTGCGCCACCTGCATCTTGATCGCGTCGAAGCCCTGGGCGACGAACCTCTCGGCCTTCTCGATCATCCCGTCATGGCCGAGCCCCCGGTAGCAGCCGGAGCCGTAGACCTTCATGCCCCGGTTCTCACCGCCCCAGATCTGCCATAGCGGCTGGCCGCGCGTGCGCCCCACCAGATCCCAAAGCGCGATGTCGAGGGCTGAGGCCGCCATCACGGAAAGCCCCATGCGCCCCTGGATGAACATCGCCGCCCACATCTGGTCCCAGAGCGCCGCCGGGTCGGAGGCGTCCTGCCCGATCAGCATCGGCGCATAGACCTCGTGGATGCAGAGCTCCATGGTCCGGATGCCCGGGGCCAGCGGGTGCAGGTGGCCCGTGCCGATGATGCCGTCGCGGCTTTCGACCTCGACCACCAGCAGATCGATCATGTCCAGCGTCAGGAATCCGGTCTTTGGCGGGTCGGCAAAGGGCACGGACATCAGGTGCGTTCGAATGTCGGCGATTTCCATACTGGCCATGATGCCCTCCCGTTTGGGCCAGACTGACGCCGCATTCCGCCCGCGTCAAAGGCCAAACGGGCTTTGACTGTCCGCAATGATAGGCTACGCATGTGTCAGAAAAGTCTGACACGGGGTGGGCGCATGGCCGACAAGAAGCTGCTGAGGGTGATCGCGGGCGAGGCCATGGACATCCCGCCGGTCTGGCTTATGCGCCAGGCGGGCCGCTATCTGCCTGAGTACCGCGAGACGCGCAAGCAGGCAGGTTCGTTCCTGGACCTCTGCTACACGCCCGAACTGGCCGAGGAAGTGACGCTGCAGCCGATCCGCCGCTATGGGTTCGACGCGGCGATCCTCTTTGCGGACATCCTTCTGGTGCCGCAGGCGCTGGGGATGAAGCTCTGGTTCGTGGAGGGGGAGGGGCCGAAACTCGCCTGGCCGAATGATGCGCCGGATCTGGGGGCGCTGAAGCCGGTGGACGAGGTCGACGCGGTCCTGTCCCCGGTCTACGAGACGGTGCGTCGCCTCTCCGCGTCGCTGCCCGCCGAGACCACGCTGATCGGCTTTGCCGGAGCGCCCTGGACAGTCGCGACCTATATGGCGGCGGGGCAGGGGACCAAGGATCAGGAACCCGCGCGGCGTTGGATGTATTCGGACCCCGAAGGATTTGCCGCGCTGATCGACCGGGTCACCGATGCGACGATCCACTACCTGCGACAACAGATCGATGCGGGTGCCGA
>JBCDID010000050.1:0-14029 GCA_038749355.1 Pseudomonadota bacterium
CCCTTGAGCACCGCGAGTGTGACGGGGTCCAGGCTCACGGGTATGGCCCTGCGGGCTTCGGTGCATCACGTCCCGCATGCGCGGGACTGTGGATGCACCCTACGCGGTGCCGCCGCCGTATCGCGCCGCGTAGGGTGCATCCTTCGGCGTGCTTGTCACGCCGTTGATGCACCATTGACTCCCGTGACACTCTCATCCCTTCGCACCGTCATAGGTCTTGCCTAGGTCCAGCATCTCGCTCGTGCCGATCACCTCGTTCAGCCCGCCGAAGTCGAACATCTGATTAGCGAGCCCGGCATTCGAGCCGGTGGACACGAGGTTCGAATAGTAACGTTGGCCCTGCGCTGCCATCGCCCGGACTGCTCCGCCCGGGAAGATCACCAGCGAATAGCCGAGCGCCTGGAGTTCCTCTGCCGAGCGGAGCGGTGTCTTGCCGCCCTCCACCATGTTGGCCAGCAGGGGGATGCGACCGCCGAGCTGCTCCATGATGGCGGCGATCTGGGTGTCGTCCTGCGGCGCCTCGACGAAGAGCACCTCGGCGCCGGCATCCAGATAGGCTTCCGCTCGGTCCAGGGCCGCATCGATCCCTTCCACGGCGATGGCGTCCGTCCGGGCGACGATCAGGGCCTCCGTTCGGGCGTCCAGTGCGGCCTTGATCTTGCCGACCATCTCGTCTGTCGGCACCAGGGTCTTGCCCGCCAGATGTCCGCAGCGTTTCGGAAGTGACTGATCTTCCAGCTGAATTCCGGTCGCACCCATCCGCTCGAAGGTGCGCACTGTTCTTTGCACGTTCAGCGCGTTCCCGTAGCCCGTGTCCGCGTCCACGATCAGCGGGAGGTCCACCCGGTCGCGGATGGCGGCGATCACTTCGGCCACCTCCGACATGCCGACCAGGCCGATGTCGGGCCGCCCGAACCGGGTGTAGGCGATGGAGGCGCCGGACAGATACGCAGCCTCTGCACCCGCCTGCGCAGCCAACAGGACCGTCAGCGCGTCATAGACGCCAGGGGCGACCAGAATGTCGGGCTGAGCAAGCCGGGTGGCCAAATGCGGCATGAAAATCTCCCTCGCCCCACGTCTTAGGGTCTTTTCACGCGATTGACAGCCCCCGCCGTGATGCGGACGGTGCGGGCATGCGGGAGAGCGATCTTTATCAGCCGGTGAAGGATTATCTGGAAGCCCAGGGCTACGAGGTGAAGGCCGAGATCGGGGCCTGTGATGTCATGGCGCGCCGGGGCGAGGAGCCGCCTTTGGTGGTCGAGTTGAAGACCTCGTTCTCGCTGGCCCTAGTGCTGCAGGCGGTCGCGCGGCAGGCGGTCATTGAGCACGTGTATCTCGGTGTTGCCGTACCGCCAAAGCGTGGTTGGGGTGCGCGCTACAAGGAAATATTGAGGCTTTGCAGACGGTTAGGGTTGGGGCTGCTCGCGATCCGACCCGATGGTGTGGTCGAGGCGCATCTGGACCCGGGGCCCTATCAGCCTCGTCGGAACACCCGGGCTGCCGGGCGGTTGCTCCGCGAATTCGAGCGCCGCGTCGGCGATCCCAACAACGGCGGCACTACGGGTGTGAAACGGGTCACGGCCTATCGGCAGGATGCTTTGCGTTGTGCGGTCTACCTGCAGGAGCACGGCTCGACTAAGGGCTCCGAGATTGCCAAGGCCACCGACGTTGAAAGGGCCACCAGGCTCATGCGCGACGACCATTACGGCTGGTTCGAACGGGTCGAGAAAGGCGTTTACGCGCTGACGCCTGCGGGGGTGACGGGGCTTGAGACCTTCGCGGATGCGTTGGCCATGCTGGCCCCATCCGATGAGTCGGGCGACGGGTAGGCGGTGGCATCCGAGGCTCCGCTGAAAGTACACTCTGCATATCCGGTAATTCCACGTTAACTGGATATCGGTGGATCAGATCCGAGGATATCCGCCATATCCCAGTGTATATTCGGGGTCCGGAGGTTTCGCCCGTGCCGGGCGACCAGTTGGTGCATCACGTCGTGGCAAGCACGACTTTGGATGCACCCTACGCGGCGTCAGCCCGCCAGGGTCTTGCAAGCGGGAAGCGCTGCGGCCACTTCCGACAGCGCGAAGAGGTATAGCCCCCACCCCCTTCCACGATAGCCGCGCGGGGTCCACGCTTGCCTTTGCACAGCACCCGACCCGGCGAGGCTGTTACTATAAAGCGCACCGACGATGCGGCCCACAATGCGGAGGCCGATGCTGCGGCCAATCACTTCGATACCGGCGCGCTCGCTGCCATGGGTTATGAGCGGACCGCCCAGTGACCTCGATCACGGCCGTCACCGCCATCGCGGCACCCGTTCAACCCGGCAGGCGCGAATCCCATTGATCGACTTCTCCTTTCCGGGCTTTATCATTGGAGCCGGGGGAGACGGGACCTCCCCGAAGCAGGGAGAACGACATGAAATTTGTGACTAAGACGATTGTGGCCGCCGTGGCACTGGTTGCGGTGTTCGCGACCGCGCCCGCCAAGGCCGAGGACAAGCTGAGTGCTGTGCATGCCTTCCCGCCCTTCCTGGTCTACACGCAGACCTTCCTCGCCATGGTCGACGAGATCAATGAACGCGGCAAGGGCGTGGTGCAGATCGAGGTACGCGGGGGCCCGGAAGCCATCGGCATGTTCCAGCAGCCCGCTGCCGTGCGTGACGGTGTGGTCGACATGGTTCATACGCCGGGGTCCTTCTACGGCAAGAACGTGCCGGAGATCGACGCCATGGTCGCCAGCCGCCTGACACCCATGGAGGTGCGCGCGAACGGCGGGGCCGCCCTCATGGACGCCGCCCACCAGAAGCGGTTCAACGTCAAGCATCTCGGCTGGATCGATGGCGGCGTGAACTTCCACATCTTCATGGATGAGGAGCCGAAGTTTGGCGAAGACGGGATCCTCGACCTCACCGGCGTCAAGCTGCGCGACAACCCGATTTACCACGCCTTCTTCGAGGCGCTGAATGCGACCACCTCGTCCATGCCCGCGACCGAGGTCTACGCGGCGCTGGAGAAGGGTGTTGTCGACTCGGCGGCCTGGACCGAGATCGGGCTGATGCAGCTGAAATGGGACCAGTTCCTGAAGTATCGCGTGGACCCGGAGTTCTATTCGACCGACCTCGGCGTCATCGTGAACATGGACTCATGGAACGGCCTGTCGGACGCGTCCAAGGCGTTGATCCAGGATGTGGTCGTCGAGTGGGAGGCGAAGTCCTATGCGGCCCGTCAGCTCGACCGGGTCAATGACGCGAACGAACTGCAACGCCGGGGGATGAAGTTCATCGAGCACAGCCCCGATGCAGCGGCCGCCTACGTGAAGAAGGCCGAGGACGCCGCCTGGGCGCGCATGAAGGAGCGCGTGGGTGACGACCCGATCTATGGTGAGCTGCGCAAGCACTATCTGGGCGAGTAAGCCCATGCGCGGCGTCCAACCCTCTCAGTTTGTCTCAATGGAGCATGTCTCCAGACGGATTGTTTTGTCGGGCGCCGCGGTTTCTGTTGCCTTCCCAACCTGGTCTGTGGCGGCAGAACTGACGCCAAAACATGGGTTCAACGACGCTGAGATTGAGTGGTATCTTTTCAACGACGGTTTGGCGCGTGCCAGGGTCACGGGCCAGCCGATACTGTTTCTGGCGCACACGACATGGTGCCCGCACTGCGCACGATACAAAACACTGTTTTTCGATCGGGAGATCGTCAATCTCATGAAGGGTTACACGGCTGTCCTTGTCGATCGTGACCAGCAACCGGACTTGAATGACCGCTTCGCGCCGGAGGGGCGATACATTCCCAGGACCATGGTCCTGCAGTCGGATGGCACTCACATGCCTGGCGTCACCGGCCCAAACCCCCAGTTCCGGTTCTTCATCCCTTATGACGGCCCAGAAGCACTGGCAGATTTTCTGCGCGCGGGGCTCCGTGACTCAGAAAGTTAGGTGATGCGCCGCGCTGCCGCGTTAATCTGGGTTTTTGTGGTGGCCTGCGCCGCGGAGCGTCCCGTGGAGATCTCTCCCGGGGTCCAGACCAGCCTGCCGCGCGCGGTCACAACTGCCTGTCCGCCCCGGCCATTGGGGCGGGCCTTTGACGAGACCCTGCCGGGGGCGGGGCGGCACGATCCGGTGCAGCTTGACCGGGCGATCCTGCATTCGGTGAACGAGGCCCGTTGCGCACAGGGGATCGCGCCGCTGGTGCCCGAGCGCTCGCTCCGCCATGCAGCCGAGTTGCACAACGCGGACATGGTCCGGCTGGATTTCTTCGGGCACTCGTCGCCGGTGGCCGGACGGTCCGAGATCGGGGACAGGCTGAACCTTGTCGGCGTCCCCTTCCGCCGCGCCGCCGAGAACCTGCTGGAGGAGCGCTTCATGGCCTACCAATCCGGGCGCAGATACGAGGTGATCGACCCGGTGCGCTGCCAGTTCGCCTATGCCGATGGCACGCCCATCCGGCGGCATACCTATGCGAGTTTCGGCAGGCAGGCCGTGGCCCGCTGGATGGAGAGCATCGGCCACAGGCGCAATCTGCTGGACCCCGGCCTGACACGGCATGGCGCGGCGCTGGTGGCGAACAGGGACAACACGCTCTGCGGCGGGGCCTATGTGACGCAGGTGTTTGCCGGGTGATGCCGAGCCTGCCGCTGCCCAGCCCCGATCTGTTCGACCTGCCCGAGGGGGTGATCTACCTCGATGGCAACTCTCTGGGCCCGTTGCCGAAGGTCGCCGCAGCACGGATCCACCAGACCACCCATGACGAGTGGGGCCAGATGCTGATCCGTGGCTGGAACAATGCCGGTTGGATCGATTTGCCCAACCGTGTCGGCGACCGGATTGCCCGGCTGATAGGCGCGCCGGAGGGCTCGGTGCTGGCGGTCGACTCGACCTCGGTGAACCTCTTCAAGGTGCTCTCGGCGGCGCTAGCGCTGCGCCCTGAGCGGCGCGAGGTGGTGTCCGAGACCGGGAACTTCCCGACCGATCTTTACATGGCGCAGGGGCTGCTGGCCGCGCAGGGCGGCCCGTCCCGTCTAGTCACCGTCGAGGCGGCGGATCTGATCTCGTCCATCACCTCCGACACCGCCGTCGTCATGCTGACCCATGTGAACTACCGCACCGGCGCGATGCACGACATGGACGCCATCACGGCGGCGGCGCATGCGGCGGGGGCGCTGGTTATTTGGGATCTGGCGCACTCGGCTGGGGCGCTCCCGGTTGACCTGACAGCGGCGGGAGCGGATTTTGCCGTGGGGTGCGGGTACAAGTACCTGAACGGCGGCCCCGGCGCGCCTGCGTTTGTCTATGTACGGCCGGACTTGCAGGAGGAGGTGCGGCCGGTGCTCGCCGGTTGGCTTGGCCACGCGGCGCCCTTCGATTTCTCGCCGGATTATGCGCCCGCCCCGGGCATCCAGAGGATGCAGGCAGGCACGCCGCCGATCCTCTCGCTCTCTGCGTTGGATGCAGCACTGGAGATCTGGGAGGACGTGGACATGGACGCCCTGCGCGCCCGGTCCATCGCGCTCTGTGATCTCTTCATCGCGGAAGTCGAGGTGCGTTGCGCTGGCCACGGGCTGGAGCTCGTGAGCCCCCGGGACGGAACCATACGCGGCAGCCAGGTATCGTTCCGCTGCCCGGAGGGATATGCCGTCATGCAGGCGCTCATCGCAGGCGGCGTCATCGGCGATTTCCGCGCCCCCGACCTGATCCGCTTCGGCTTCGCGCCTCTCTACAACTCGGACGCCGACGTGATCAAAGCGGCCATAAGGCTTGGCGAGATCCTTACCAGCCATGCCTGGGACAGGCCGGAGTTCCTCGCCCGCGCCAAGGTCACCTGAACTCTAGCCATAGGAGGTCGCTATGCCGATCAGGCGGATTAATGCCGAGGATGGAGCGGAGGCCGCCGGCGCCTACGTGCAGGCGCTCGAAGTCACGGGCACCACGCGGCGGCTTTACATAAGTGGTCAGGCTCCACTGACGGTGGACGGTTCGGTTCCGGACACGTTCCGGGGTCAGGCAGAGGCGGTCTGGAACAACATCCTGGCGCAGCTCCGGGCAGCGGACATGGGACCGGAGCATCTCGTCAAGGCAACCACGTTCCTCGTCGACCGGAAGTATCGGGCCGAGAATCGCGATGTCCGGCAGGAGATGCTTGGCGGGCACACCTTCGCGCTTACCGTGGTTCTGGCAGGGATGTTCGAGGACGGCTGGCTGCTGGAGATCGATGCGATCGCCGAACGATAGCGTGTGAGTTGCCTAGTTTGTGCGCGGGAACTAGACCGCAAGGGGAAACAGCGCGGGACTGCACCATGATCGACAGCCATACAACCCATGACGCCGAGGAGGACGCCCGTAATCAGGACATCAAGATCTGGGTGAACGGCGATCTGGTGCACCGGAACGAGGCGAAGGTCTCAGTCTATGATAGTGGGTTCATGCTCGGTGATGGCATGTGGGAAGGGATGCGCCTTTACGACGGGGTCTGGGCGTTCTTTGACGAGCACATGGACCGGCTGTTTGCGTCCTGCCGCGCGGTGTCGATGGATGTCGGCATGGACCGGGCAGGGATCGCTGCGGCACTGGCCGAGACGGCGGCGGCGAACGGGATGGTGACGGATGTGCACTGTCGGTTGATGGTGACGCGCGGCGTTAAGGTTAAGCCCTTCCAGCATCCCTCGCTGTCGCGGACGGGCCCGACGGTGGTGATCATCATGGAGCACTCCCGTCCCCGCGACGCCCTGCAATCGCGCGGCATCCGGCTGGCGACCGTACCGCAGGTCCGTGGTCTGCCCATGAGCCAGGACGCCAAGTACAATTCCCACTCCAAGCTGAACTGCGTAATCGCCTGCCTTCAGGCCGAGCAGGCGGGTGCTGACGAGGCGCTGATGCTCGACCCGCATGGTTTCGTGAACACGACCAATGCCTGCAACTTCTTCATCGTGAAGAAGGGCGAGGTTTGGACGTCCACGGGCGATTACTGCATGAACGGTGTGACGCGGCAGAAGGTGATTGACGTGTGCCGCGCGGACGGGATTCCGGTTTATGAGCGGAACTATTCGCTGATGGATGTGCACGGGGCGGAGGAGGCGTTCCTGACGGGCACGTTTGGTGCACAGACGCCTGTGGCGGAGATTGATGGGAAGCCGATTGGGAACGGCGAGCGCCCGGTGACGGGGCGGATCCGGCAGCTCTACAAGGAACTTGTGGCAGGCCATGTGGCGGAGCGCAGCGCCTGAGAGCGGCTTGACGCGAAAGATTGGGGTAGGCTCTAACCGAACCGAATGTCGCTCGATGCGGGACTAAGCTGCCGTCTCCTGCGCCAACATGAATGTAAGTTTACGGATCGACTTTCGGCCTTTCCCAAAGCGAAATCAGAACAGCCAAGAACACGACTGCGCCGCCAATCAGTGTGGGAGTGGCGGGAACCTCTGTCAGGATCAGGAAAGCCAGAATTGGCGCCAATGGCGTTTCCAGTGCACCGATCAAAGCGGTCTGGCCAGATGGAACCCGCTTGGCGCCTTCCGCCAGGGTGACAGAAGCAATCGCGTGCATGATCCCGAAAGCGGCAAGGATCGCGATCTCGATCGGCGCGGTAGAGAACGGGTCGCCAAATGTCAGTGCCAACGGAAACAGGAAGATGGATTGCAGGACAGATGGACCTGCACTTGGCGTCTCCGGTCGGGCGCGATAAACCACCATAATCGTAGCCATCGCGAGCGTCATGATCAGAGCCAAACCGTCACCGGTCAGACTTACGCTGCCAACGGAGCCAGCGACGATGATAATGACACCAGCAAGTGCCCCGGCCGCACTCATTGCCGTGCGCCTCGACGCGCGCTCTCTAATCGCAATCCATGCAAGCAAGGCAGCCAGAAACGGAGCTGATGCATAGATCAAGGCGACATTGGCGATGTCAGTGAGTTTGAACGCCGGAATGAGAGCCGCTGTTCCGGCTGCCCCGACAATGCCAACTTTCAGTCCGGGCCGGGCCATCTCAAGAAACTCGCGCCTGAGCATACCCCTAGAGGCTGCGTAGGCTGTGGTCGATAGTGACGCAAAGACGCCGCGCCAGAAGATCACCGACCAGGCCGCGGCTTCCACACCTTTGGCGAAGATGCCAGTCGAGCTGAAGGCAACCGCAGATACGATCAAGAGGGTTAAGCCAATGGTGTACTCTGATCTTTGGCGCGATTGGCTTGTCATGCAGGGTCTTCCTTAACGGTTGAAGGGCGAGAGCTTGACCCCATCATCACCCATGAGAAATACTGGGGCCGCACACCCCGCACAAAGCAATTGATTTCATCATACGGATGAGATTTTCTAATGCATAATATGCGACGAACTCTTCCACCCCTTCGTGCCCTTCGCGCCTTTGAAGCTGCCGCACGCCATCTGAGCTTCGCGCAAGCTGCCGCCGAGCTTGGCGTCACGCCTGGTGCGATCAGCCATCAGATCAGTGCACTCGAAAGTTGGTTGGGCGCGCCGCTGTTCCAACGGCTTACGCGCGCTTTGCGGCTGACCGAAGCCGGGCAAGCCGCACTTCCGTTCTTGACCGACGGGTTCGACCGTTTGGCAGATGGCGCAGCCAGAATGCAGGCGCGCAAAGACCAAAACCTGCTGACTATCAGCGTCAGCCCGGGCTTTGGCTCACTCTGGCTGGTGCCACGTCTGGACCGCTTTCGGAGGCAACACCCCGAGATCGAGGTGCGGATCGATGGCACTGACCGGTTGGTGGACATCGGCAGCGGCGAGGCGGACGTCGCCATACGCTATGGACCTGGCGGCTACTTGGATGTGCGAAGTGATCGACTGTTCGCGATGCGCGCAACGCCAGTGTGCAGCCCTGATCTTCTGGCTCGTGGGCCCAAGCTGAAATCCCCGGTCGACCTAGCGAACCACACGCTGTTGCATGTCGAATGGAAAGAGGCCGAAGGAAGTTGGCGCACATGGCTTCTTGCGGCGGATGCTGTTGATGTAGATCCGTTTTCGGGACCGCGTTTCACGAAAGAAGAGATGGCGGTGCGCGCCGCGCTCGATGGTGAAGGTGTCGCGCTCATCGGGGATCGCATGGCTGCTGGTCACATCGCGGCGGGTCGCTTGGTCAGACCGTTTCATGCCGACCTGAGCACGCCCCTCGTGTTTGCTTATTTCCTTCTGACGCCGACTGATAGGCAAGAAGATCAAAAGATCAGCGCTTTTCGCGAATGGTTGCTGGATGCGGCGCAAGAGGCCGCGGACTGTTCGACAGCGCAACACTAGGATTCGGACTGCCAAACGGCGACGTGCCATGCGCTGCGGCGCAGCATCAAACAGTTTGGGCTCGGATCAGACATTCGTTCGGGTAGGGTGGGTTTCAAACCCACCCTACGGGCAGGCATCACATCGAATAGAAGAACTCCTCGCGCGTGATCTGGCCGTTGGCCGTGTGGTAGATCCCGACTTCACGGGATTGCATGCGGTTGCCACTGGCGCGCTCGGTCACGTCCATCTCGAAGATCACGGCAAAGCGGTCCTCTCCGTGGGGAAACGGGCCCTCGACGCTGGCAGAGTGCATCTCCATCGCGCTGTTCCACCAGTCGTGCTTGGCGCGGATGCCGTCGAGCCCCTTGGTCTCCCGGCTGTCCATGCCGGGCATATCCACGGCCTCCACCGAGACGGCATCCGGGTGGTAAAGCTCGTCCAGCGTGCGGCTATCATCGCCCGCCTTGCAAAGCTCCACCAGCCGGTCGGCAATTTCCTTGTTCGATTTCGTCATCGTCCATCCTCCGATTCGTTCACTATATGTTCTCATTTATCAGATCGCCTTGATTCCCGGAAGGGCGGCAGACCGAAGTATATCTCACGGCGCACTGGGTTCGAGTCAGACGTCCTGAAAATTGTGACGCTGTGGGGAGGTCGCGCACATCCTCCGGGCGCATCCAAGTTCCTTGAGACGGAACTTGTAAATTCCTCGTCGAGGAATTTGGCCTTGTGGTGGAGATGCAATCCCATCCAGCCCTTGCGCTCGCGCGCGGCATCCCGATACTGGGCGGCCGAACGAAGGGGGAGTGCCGGTGCGCATCATCGACAGGCTGTGCGATTTTCTGGCGGTGTTGGCGGGCATCTACCTGGTCGCCATCATGTTCGGCATCGTGTTCAATGCGCTTGCTCGGACCTTCGGGTTCTCGGGGTCGAGCCACATATTCACATTCGCCGAGTTCGGGCTCCTCTATATCGTTATGGCAGCCTCGCCGTGGTTGGTGCGCGAAAAGGGCCACGTGTTCATCGAACTCATAACTGCAGCGATCCCGCGGGCGATCCAGTCTCCGTTCAGTCGCGGTGTCTCGGGCCTGTGCATCCTGATCTGTCTGGTGCTGGCCTGGTATACTTGGGGTGCGACGGCCAAGGCGTGGCGGTTCGGAGACGCCGAGATGCGCTCGCTCGACATGCCGAAGTACCTGCTGCTGGGCGCGATGCCGATCTGTTTTACGCTAATGGCAGTGCAATTTTCCCGGTTCGTCTTCGGCCCGGACACGCTGCATTCGGGGCAGGCGGGGGTCCATGAATAGGCGCATGTACGAACAGACCTGTTCGAACAGGCGTGAACGGATGAGGATTCCGACATGAGATACACATTGGGCGGCAGCTTCACCGGATCCGCGTTTTTGGATTTCCTGATCGCCGGGGTCCTGATCGGCATGGCGGCGCAGTCAGCTGCCAGTGTGCTTAGCGGCAAGATCCCGGGGCCTGGGCTGATCTTTGCTGGTATCGGCGGTGGTGTCGTGGCGACGATCGTCTTCGTCTTCAAGTCCGGCATGAACTACTGAGCCCCTGATGGAGTGGTTCGAAGCCCTCTTCTTCCTTCTCGGGCTTATCCTGTTCTTCATGGCGCTGGGCGTGCCCGTGGCACTCGCCTTCCTGGCTGCGAACATGATCGGGGCGGCCTATTTCATGGGCGGCAACGGATCGCTCTTCGTCCAGATGTCACGCGGGATCGGGCAGTTGGCCAACAACGCGATCCCCACTGTCACCAGTTTCAACCTCATGCCCGTCCCGATGTTCCTGCTGATGGGGGAGATCTTCTTTTTCACGGGCCTAGCGAACCGCATGTTCGGGGCAGTTGATCAGTTGATGGGGCGTTTGCCCGCGCGCTTGAGCTTCGTGACCGTGGCGGGCGGGACCGCGTTCGCCACGCTGTCGGGGTCCTCCATGGGGTCCACCGCGTTGCTGGGGTCCCTGATGGTCCCGGAGATGCAGAAGCGCGGCTACAAGAAGCACATGGCCATCGGACCGATCCTGGGGACCGGAGGGCTGGCGATGCTGATCCCGCCTTCCGCGCTGGCCGTGCTGCTGGCGACACTGGCGGAGCTTGACATTGGTGCGCTCCTGATCGCAGGCGTGGTGCCCGGGTTGATGCTGGCCGGGTTCTACGTGCTGCTGATCCTCGGCATGGCGCTATTCGATCCCAACGCGGCACCCGCATATGAGGTGGAGCGGATCTCGCTAGGCCACAAACTGAAGCTGGTCCTGTTCGACATCCTGCCCATGGTCGGCATCGTGATCGGGGTGATCCTTGTGATCATGTTCGGCGTGGCGACCCCGTCCGAGAGTGCCGCCTTCGGTTGCCTCGGCGTGATCCTGTTGGCGGCGCTCTATCGTAGCCTGACCTGGGACGGCATCGTCAAATCGGTGACGGGCGCGCTGAAGGTCACGACCATGGCGCTGCTGATCATCTTCGGCTCGGCCACGTTCTCGAACCTGCTGGCGTTCTCGGGCGCGTCCTCGGGGTTGATCCGCTGGGCGACTGGGTTTGACCTCGATCCGATCACCATGCTCCTGATCATGTTCGCGATCCTCCTGGTGCTGGGCATGTTCATGGATCAGCTTTCCATGATGCTGCTGACCGTGCCGATCTTCTTCCCGCTGGCGCAGACGTTGGGCTTCGACCTGATCTGGTTCGCGGTGATCGTGCTTTTGGGGCTGGAGATCTCGTTCACGACGCCGCCCTTTGGCTTGCTGCTGTTCGTGATGAAGGGGGTGTCGCCGCCTTCCACGACCATGCGGGATATCTACGTGGCCGCCCTGCCGTTCATCGGGTGCACGATCCTGCTGGTCGGGTTGTTGATCGTGTTCCCCGGCATTGCGCTCTGGCTGCCGGGTTTGGGAAAGTAGGCCCGAGCCGCGCGTCCGCCCTTGCGGAGAAGGAGAGGCCGCGTGCGCGCGGTGCTGAGAGATCGACGCCTCCTGAGACGTCGCAGGGCGTCTGGCGCCGGTGTTCCTAAACCTCTTCGGGCGTCGCGAAGGTCTCGATAGTTCGGACCGCGCCGTCCAGTGCCTCGCCCTTTTCATCCTGCATTGCCGCGTCCCGCAGTCGGCGGAGCCAGTCGGCGGCATCCTGCCTGCCTTCCAGCACAGGCACCGTGCCCATCACCCGGTCGAACTTCGAATGCCCACGGGCATGGGTGTCCGAATAACCCTTGATGAGCCTGCGGCATGCGAGGATCTCTGCCGCGAGGTGCGGGTCCCGGGCCATGATCCGGCGGGCCTCCGCCAGCCAGGCGTCGCGATGCAGGACTTCGATCCGGTGGCGTTCCGTGCGCCGTCTGCGCGGGTGGAGCCCCGCCACCAGCCAGAGCATCCCGAAGCCCAGGATCGTGTCGCTGCGGATACGCCTGCCATGGTTGACCCTGCGGTCAAGCCAGCGTTTCAGTGGCGGGCGGGCTTCGATCCAGGCGGCCCAGCGGGGCGGGAGAAGCCCCAGCACTTCATCCACGCCGGGATGCATGAACTCCGTGACGCGGAGCGGGCGGTCGCCCGTGTCCATCTCGCGATGGACCCGTTCGGCCCGGCTGGCGCGTGTCTTGAGGTCCGCCACCCGGACCGGGTCGTCATAGGTCATGGCATTGGCGATGTACTTGGCGGCCGTGGCCGTCAGGTGCGCTTCGGGCAAGGTGTCTACCTTGGCGAAGGGTGCGAGCAGGTCGAGATACTCCGCCCCGTAGTCGGGGTCCTGATAGTCGACGACTGCCTGCAACCCGGCGAGCGCGATGTCTTGAGCAGGTTCCGGCAGAGCCTGCACGCGATAAGAGAGCTGTTTCCATGCCTCCCGCAGGTTTCGCGGCCCATGGATCGACTGTGTGCCTGTGGCGGTGGGTGCCCGGATCTCCTCCACGACGGGGCCCGCCAGTCCTGTGTCGAAGGCGGCGAGGCTGCGGTCCACGCCCCGGCCCCCGCTGCGGATAGTATCCCGGAAGGCGTCTGGATCGAAGGGCAGGGTGCCGGATCCCGCCAGGGCACCGAATAAACTGGCCGAGATGACCGAACCCGCCTCGCGCGCTGGTGTGTCCATGTCGAAGGCGATTACGTTGGCGGCGGCCTCGTCGAGGTGGCGGGTGACCTCCCGCGGGTCGGCGTGGCCGTCGCCGGGGGTGATCTTCTCCGAGACCGCGAGTGCCCGGTGGGTCGATGCGATGACTGTCGTGCGATCCGGTGTGACGAAGCCGCGGAGGATGGCGCGCCCGGCCTCCATCCACTCGGCGGCCATCAGGATGTCCACGTCGCCGGGCGCAGGCGCGAGCGCGAAGACCGGGGCGTGATCGGATAGCGGCGCCATCTCGACATAGTAGATCGTGGCCCCTGTTCGCTGCGCGACCCCAGCCACAGCGGTGGCCTGGACATGCCAACCCGCGCCCTCTGCCAGCGCCACGATCCAGTTGGTCAGCACCCCGCCACCCTGGCCACCGACGGCCATGATGGCGAGCTTTATGATCTGGCCGGTCTGTGTCGTGTCGCGGGGCATGTCAGGACCCCTCGAACCGGAGGCGTCTGGCTTCGCGGCGTCGTTGCAACCAGCCGATGACGGCGCGGCGGAGACGGGTGAGTTGCAGATCCCACCATCCCGGATTGTCAATCACGTCCGCGCGGTAGAAGGAAGGGCAGAGCACGGCGGCGTCAGCCACCTCTCCACAGTTTCCGCAGCCAACGCAGGTCTCGTCAATGGCGGCCACCGGGTCGTCGCGCAGCGGGTCGTCCAGCACCTTCAATCCCAGCGAAGGACACCCCGAC
>JBCDID010000051.1:0-14003 GCA_038749355.1 Pseudomonadota bacterium
ATATCGAGCTGTTCGTCGGGTGCTGCCGGTTCTTCCGGCGCGGGCCCCATCCGGACGATCGCGTCGATATCGGCGGGCTCGACCGTGCGTCCGGACTCGAGCCTTTCATAAAGGGCAACGAGCGCCGCATGCGCCTGACCGCGCGCCTCCACCGGACCATAGGCAGCCAACTGGTTGCCACGGCGGCGAATCTCCACGCCGAACGCCTGCTCAAGCTGCGCGATGTTGCGGTCATATTGCCCGCAGAGGTCGATCAGCAGCCGGTTATCGGGAAACTCGATGACAGTCTCGGTCGCGGCCGGGTCAAGGTAGGTCTCACCCAAGGCAACAGTTGGCACGAGATGCTGTCTCCTTCGCGTTCAATGCCACAACATCGTGGCCCAGCGCCGGTGGCGGCGCAAGGAAAATCACGGTCGTGCCGATGTCACGTATCGGGGCGGTCTATTCGGCGGCGATGGCCTCGGGGTGCGTCCGTGCGGTTTCCCTCTTGGTCGCCATCGCAAGGATGGCCGCGCCAAGCACACCGGAGAGCAGCGAACCACTGAGCACGCCGAGGCGAACCGCATTCTGGTGCTCAACATCTACGAAGGCGAGCGTGCCGATAAAGAGGCTCATGGTGAACCCGATCCCGGCCAGTAGCGAAACACCGTAAAGCTGCAGCAAGGTGGCACCTGCCGGCGCTTGGGCAAGCCCCAGCTTCATGGCGCCGTAGGCCATGCCGAAGACACCGATCTGTTTGCCGATGAACAGGCCCGCAGCGATGCCGAGAGTCAGCGGGACGCCGAAGTCTTCCAGCGCCAGATCGCCTAGCGGCACACCTGCATTGGCGAAGGCGAAGACCGGCATGATCAGGAAGGCGACCCATGGCGACAGGGCGTACTTGATCGTGATAAGCGGCGAGTACCCGTAGTCGTCGCGTTTGATCGGGATCGCAAAGCCCAGCGCCACTCCGGCCAACGTCGCGTGCACGCCGGATTTCAGCACACAGACCCAAAGCACAAGACCCACCAGGATGTACATGCCGAGATTACGGACACCGGCGACGTTCATGCCAACGAGCGCCGCTGTGCCACCAAGGCCCAGCAGCAGCGCGGTTGTCGACAGATCGTCCGTGTAGAAGACAGCGATGATCGCGATGGCGGCGAGATCGTCCACGATGGCAAGTGCCAGCAGGAAGATCTTCAGCGACGGGGGCACCCGGTTCCCGAACAGCGACAGCACCCCCAGCGCGAAGGCGATGTCGGTGGCCGCCGGAATGGCCCAGCCGCGGGCCTCGGCGCTCTCGATGCCGACGATGCCGATGAAGACGAGCGCGGGCACCACCATGCCGCCGACCGCGCCGTAGACAGGCAGGGCCGCGCGTTGCCAGTCGGAGAGCGCGCCAGACACGATCTCCTTCTTGATCTCCAGAGCGACGAACAGGAAGAAGATCGCCATCAGCCCGTCATTGATCCATAGGAGCAGAGGCTTGGAGATGCCCGTGCCCTCCACCGCGACCGTCAGCTTTGCGGTCAACAGGCTGTCATAGAGCGGCGTCAGCGGCGCGATGTTCTCGAACAGCAGCCCCAAGAGCGCAGCCATGGCGAGCACGAGGCCTGCCTTGGTTTCCTGTGACATGGTTGCCGGTGCCGATGACATGGGGTTCTCCGCTTGCTCAAATGTTCAGCGGCACGAATTAGGGCGCCGCGGCGGAAGGGCAATATGTTGCAGTGCAAAAGGTAAATTTGTTTCTGGCACCGGCGCGCTACATTCGGCTCATGTCCAATACCGACGTCGCCAAACCGAAGACAAAGACCCGTCCGAAGGTCGAGCGACCCAGGATGTACAAGGTGATCCTGCTGAATGACGACTACACGCCGCGGGAGTTCGTCACGGAAGTCTTGCGCGCGGTGTTCGGCATGGGGCCCGAGATGGCTTACGGCGTGATGATGACGGCGCACCAGAAGGGCGCCTGCGTCGTGGCCGTCTACACCCGCGACATTGCCGAGACCAAGACCGAGCGCGCGAACGATCTAGCCAAGGAAGCAGGCTTCCCGCTTATGTTCACGACCGAGCCGGACGACTAACCGGACGCCCAAGACGTGCGCAGAACCGAGCTCATTCTAACTCACCGCCGACTGCCCGCGCGCGGAGCGCCAGGCAGGGCACTAGCGATTCTTACTACATCGAAAGCCGCCCAACACCAGCCGACGTAACGCTCAGGTTGTCACCGGTTCAGTGGTGTCGACCTGTTCGGCGTCCTCTTCGGCCGTCTCATCACGACCCGGACGCAACGCCCAGACGATCAGCAGGAACCCGGCAAACGCCAGCATACTGCCAATCCAGAAAGTCAGCACTGCCCAGACCAAGAGGTTGGCGGCAAGAAGCAACGCGCCGCCTATACCTGAGGAAACACTTAACCCCATAAGCACCAAACTGGTGTTCTTCATAACCTCGCAACCCCACTAACACTCACTCACCCGAGCATGTGATCGCCTTCAATTCGGGCGCAAAACGGGGCCAATTGCGGCAAGATCAGGGAATTGTGGTTAAGCGAGCCGGCCTGCCAGCGAGTTCGGGGCCGCACCCGTGATCGCGACATCGACGATCCGGCCTGTGAGGTCAGGAGACGCATCCATGTGCACGGCCTGCAGATAGGGCGAACGCCCGATCATCTGACCGTCCATCCGGCCGGGCTTTTCGATCAGCACGGGCAGTGTTTTGCCGATCTGCGCCTTTTGGAACGCTGTCTGCTGTTCCGTCAGCAGGGCCTGCAGGCGCGCGAGACGGTCAGACTTCTCGTCCTCGGGAACTTGCGCCTTGTTGCCCGCCGCCGGTGTGCCGGGGCGGGTCGAGTACTTGAAGGAATAGGCCTGCGCATAGGTCACCTCGCGCACCAGCGCCATGGTGTCATCGAAATCCTCCTCGGTCTCACCGGGGAAGCCCGTTATGAAATCGCCGGACAGCGCGATGTCTGGGCGCGCTGCACGGATGCGCTCGATCAGCCGAATGTAGCTTTCGGCCGTGTGCTTGCGGTTCATCGCCTTCAGCACCCGGTCCGAGCCCGCCTGAACCGGCAGGTGCAGATAGGGCATGCATTTCAGCTCATCGGCATGCACGGCGATCAGATCGTCATCCATGTCGTTCGGGTGCGATGTCGTGTAGCGGATCCGTTCCAGCCCGTCGATTTCGGCCAGACGGCGGATCAGCCCGGCGAGGTTCTCGGTCGCGTTCGGCCCCGAACCGCCCGGCACGTCGCCATGATAGGCGTTGACGTTCTGCCCGAGGAGCGTGATCTCGGCCACCCCGCGTTCGACGAGATCCCGCGCTTCCGCCAACACCCGGTCGACCGGGCGCGAGACCTCGGAGCCGCGTGTATAAGGCACCACGCAGAAGGCGCAGAACTTATCGCAACCCTCCTGCACGGTCAGGAATGCCGAGGGCGCCCTGCGCGCCTTCACCGCCTTGGGCAGGTGGTCGAACTTCAATTCCTCCGGCATATCGGTGTCGAGCGCCGGTGCCTCGCCGCGCGCCATCGCAGGCAGGCGGTGATAGGCCTGTGGGCCGACGACCAGATCGACGAGCGGCTGGCGGGCCTGGATCTCGGCGCCCTCGGCCTGGGCCACGCACCCCGCCACCGCGATCTTGAGGTCCGGATTTGCCGTCTTCAGAGGCTTCAGTCGGCCAAGCTCAGAATAGACCTTCTCGGCGGCCTTCTCGCGGATGTGACAGGTATTCAGGATCACCATGTCGGCGTCATCGGGCGACGCGGTCTGTTCGTAACCCGCAGCGGCCATGGCACCCGCCATACGCTCGCTGTCATAGACGTTCATCTGACAGCCATAGGTCTTGATGAAGAGCTTCTTGGTCACATTACCCATCCAGAGCAAAAGGGCGGCCCGAGGGCCGCCCTTCTAGACGCAGCACGTCAGCGTTGCAACGCGTCAGGCTGCTTTGGGCTTACGGCCCAGTCCGATCTTCTTGGCCAATTGCTGACGCTTCTTGGCGTAGTTCGGTGCAACCATCGGGTAATCATGGGGCAGGCCCCACTTTGCGCGATAGTCTTCCGGAGTCATGTCGTAGGCAGTTTTGAGGTGACGCTTCAGCATCTTGAGCTGTTTGCCGTCCTCTAGGCACACAATGTAGTCGTCGGTTACAGATTTCTTGATCGGCACCGCAGGCTTAAGCTCCACCTGTGGCTCCGGCGCCGGCCGCCCAAGGGCCGACAGTGTAACGAATACAGTCTCGATCAGTCCGGGAAGTTCCCCCAACGGAACGGGATTATTCGATACATGCGCCGACACGATATCAGAAGTCAGCGCAAGAAGATCTGATTGTTCGATTGCCTCTTCGGTCATTTTAGGATCCCTATCTCCGTGCACAGTTTCGCACACGATCCAACGATTGAAGGCTGAACAGCAGCAACCCACGCGCCGTTCAGCCTTCCAATAACCGCACAGTATAAGGGTAGAAACCTAAATCGCAAATAGTCTGAAGCTAGTTTGCGCGAGCTGTCGCTGGGCCCAGTTGCATAACGCTAAGTCAACTATGCGGCATTTAGTCCGAAGCAGGGCTATGTACCATTCCGAGACAGTTTTCAAACGCCTCAGGTTGGAGGGCAAGACCAAGCAAACGCTCAGGGTTGTATGGCTCCGGAAAACCCAGTGTTTTCGTTGTCTCCGGCGAGAAACCGAACCGAGCATAATACGGAGCGTCACCCATCAAAAGCACCCGTTTCCAGCCCAGATCGCGCGCAATTGCCAGGGTATCGCCGATCAGCAGCGCGCCCAGCCCCTCTCCCTGGCGCGTCGGATGTACCGCGATTGGCCCCAACAACAACGCCGCCGCCCGCGCGTCGCCGATCTCCACCGGCCAGTACCGGATGGCACCTGCCAGCACATCGTATTCGTCGCGCGCCACCGTGCAGAGCTCGTCGATCGGCGCAACACTCTGGCGAAGCTGATAGGAGCTGAGCGCACCGCGCCCCGGTGCGAAGGCCAGGTCAAACAGCCACTCCACCTCCGGTCCGTCGCCGGGGCGTTCTTGCATCAGCCGAAACATGGGCAGGGCAGTTGCATTGCAGGGACCGCACGATAAGTCTTGGGCCGCGCGCCTAGCACGGCGACCTGCCCGAGACCAGCCCAAGCCTGGAGGATATCCATGTTCTACCGACCCGAGGACGGCCACGGCCTGCCGCACGACCCCTACAAGGCCATCGTGGCGCCCCGGCCCATTGGCTGGATCTCGTCGATGGATGCCGGGGGACGCGCGAACCTGGCCCCGTACTCGTTCTTCAACGGCTGCGGTGATCACCCGCCCATGGTGATGTTCGCGCAGACCGGGCGGAAGGATCGCGATGCCGAGTTCAAGGATTCCATCGCCAACATCCGGGAGACCGGAGAGTTCGTGCACTCAGTGGTCCCCGCCGCGATGGCACAGCAAATGAACACCTCCACAGCCTCCTTTGCCGCGGGCGTTGACGAGTTCGAACAGGCGGGGCTGACCAAGGGCGAAGGCCGCGCCATCTCTGTCCCACACGTGGCCGAGTCCCCCGCCGTTCTGGAGTGCAAGCTCTTCCGCATCATCGACGACACGCCAAGCTGGCGCGACGGCGCGCACAACGTCATCGTCATCGGACAGGTAGTCGGCGTACACATCCGCGATGACTGCCTCGTGGACGGCATTCTCAATGTCACCGGCTACAATCCCATCGCGCGCATGGGCTACAAGGACTACACCACCGTCGAGAAGCGATGGGTCATGGAACGGCCAGGAGGTCAGTGATGGTGAAGGTTGCGATCATCGGGGGCTCGGGTCTCTACCAGATCGAAGGGCTTGAGGGCGCCGAATGGGTGTCGGTCGATACTCCCTGGGGCGCACCCTCGGATCAGGTGCTGACCGGGCGTCTGGGCGGCGTGGACATGGCCTTCCTGCCCCGGCACGGACGCGGGCACGTCCACAGCCCGACCACTATCAACTACCGCGCCAATATCGATGCGCTGAAGCGGCTGGGCGTGACGGATGTCATCTCGATCTCGGCCTGCGGGTCGTTTCGTGATGAGATGGCCCCGGGAGACTTCGTACTTGTGGACCAGTTCATCGACCGAACCGTGAACCGGGAGAAGTCATTCTTCGGCTCGGGCTGCGTCGCGCACGTGTCCATGGCACACCCGATCTGCGCCCGCCTGCAAGGCAAACTGGCGGAGGCCTGCGCAGCGGCGGATGTCCCGCATCATGTGGGCGGCTGCTATCTGGCGATGGAAGGGCCGCAGTTCTCATCTCTCGCCGAGTCCAAGATGTACCGCGAAAGCTGGGGCTGCGACGTGATCGGTATGACCAACATGCCCGAGGCTAAGCTCGCCCGCGAGGCGGAGCTCTGCTATGCGACGGTCGCCATGGTGACGGACTATGACAGCTGGCACCCGGACCATGGTGAGGTCGACATCACCTCGATCCTGAACGTCATGCAAGGCAATGGCGTGAAGGCGCGAGCGCTGGTGCAGGCCGTGGTGCCGATGCTGGCCGACAGGCCCGAGATCTGCCCCGAGGGTTGCGACCGGGCGCTGGAATACGCCCTCATTACCGCGCCAGAGGCGCGCGACCCCGCAGTGCTGGCCAAGCTCGACGCCGTGGCCGGCCGGGTGCTTTAACGAAGAAACCAGAACCAGGGAGAGAGAGCCATGTATGACGTGAAGGGCAAGAAGGTGGTGCTGTTCGGTGGCACCTCGGGTATTGGTGCGGCGGCCGCGCGCCAGCTTGCGGATTTAGGTGCCGAGGTGATTGCGATCAGCCGCGATCCGTCCAAGGCAGGCGATCCGGGGCCGGGCATCAGCCTCGAGAAATGCGACGCCACCGATGAGGATCAGGTCAGGGACCTCCTTGCCCGGCTCGCCCCCTATGACGTGCTGATCTCGGCGGCGACCGGCGGCGACCGCGCCATCGGTCCGTTCATGCAGATGGATATGGCAGGCTACCGTGCCTCCTTCGCCAAGCTCTGGGGATATACGAACGTGGTGCGCCACGGGGCGGGGCACCTGCCCCAGGACGGCTGCATCGTGCTCGTCTCCGGCACGCCCGCACGCCGTGTCCGTCCCGGCCAGATTGCCATTGGCTCGGTTGGCGGCGCGGTGGAGCAGTTCGTGCGCGGTGTCGCGCCTGAACTGGCCCCCATCCGGATCAACACGGTGGCCCCCGGCCAGATCGATACGCCGATGATCGCGCTGACGGGCGAGGAGCGCGAGGCGTTCTATGCCAAGACGACAGCCGGCAACGTGATCCCGCGCGCGGGCACGCCTGACGAGATCGCCCACGGGATCGTCTTTGCCGTGCAGAACACCTTCATCACGGGCACCACTGTGGATGTCGATGGCGGGATACTGGTCCCGTGAGCCTGTTCAGTCTCGAGGCCCTGCACGCGGCGGAGGCGCTGGTGCGCAGCCAGATGCCGCCAACGCCGCAATATGCCTGGCCCCTGCTGGGGCAGCGAATTGGCGGCGAGATCTGGGTGAAGCACGAGAACCACACCCCTTGTGGTGCGTTCAAGGTGCGGGGCGGACTGATCTATCTGGACGAACTGGCGCGTGCCCAACCGGACTGCCCCGGGATCGTCACGGCCACGCGCGGCAATCACGGCCAGTCCATCCCCTTCGCGGCGCGCCAGCTCGGGCTTCCGGTCAAGGTCTACGTGCCCGAGGGCAACTCGGTCGAGAAGAACGCGGCCATGCGCGCCTGGGGGGCCGAGGTCATCACGCATGGGCATGACTTCGAGGAATCCCGGCTGGAGGCCGTCCGGGTCGGCGAGGCCAAGGGGCTGCACACCATCCCGCCCTTTCACGAGGCGCTGGTGCGCGGTGTCGCGACCTATGCGCTGGAGCTCTTTCAGGCACAGCCTGACCTTGATCGCGTCTATGTGCCGGTGGGCATGGGCTCGGGGATATGCGGGCTCATCACTGTGCGCGACCTGCTGGGGCTTGAGACCGAGATCATCGGGGTCGTGGCGGATACCGCCCCTGCCTATGCGCTCAGCTTCGACGCAGGCGAGGTGATCGAGACCAACACCTGTGTCACCTTCGCCGACGGCATGGCCTGCCGCGCGCCCTGGCCCGGGCCGCTGGCGATGATCCGCAAAGGTGCCGAGCGGATCGTGCGTGTGACCGACGACGAGATCGCCGAGGCGATGCGCATCTACTACACCGACACGCACAACGTCGCCGAGGGCGCAGGCGCCGCCCCGCTGGCCGCGGCCTTGCAGGAGACGACCGCAAACCGGGGCGCGAAAGTGGGCGTAATCCTCTGCGGTGGCAACGTGGACACAGGGGTCTTCGCGAAGGTGCTGGCGGGCGAGACGCCAACGGTGTGACCCGCCGCGCGACCACTTCAAAATCCCACCGGTTCTGCTAAAGGGGCCGGGTGTCGAGCGCCGGGGGCGGGGATCTGATGTCGGAATATCTGCTGGAAGCGCGGGAGCTGACCAAACGGTTCGGCGACTTCACGGCAAATGACGCGGTGTCGCTGGCGATCCGGCCCGGGGAGAAGCACGCGCTCCTCGGCGAGAACGGGGCGGGCAAGTCGACGCTGGTCAAGATGCTCTACGGCATTCTCCAGCCGACCGCAGGCGAGATCCTGTGGAAGGGCGCGCCGACGCAGGTGCCCGACCCGGCCGCTGCGCGGGCAATGGGGATCGGCATGGTATTCCAGCACTTCTCGGTCTTCGAGGCGCTGAACGTGGCCGAGAACATCGCGCTCGCGCTGCCGCCCGAGAACAGCCGCGATCTGGCGCAAAGGATCGCCGAGGTCTCCACGGCCTACGGTCTGGGCGTGGACCCTGACCGTCCCGTCCACACGCTCTCGGTCGGGGAAAAGCAACGGGTCGAGATCATCCGCTGCCTGCTCCAAAGCCCCGAGCTGATCATCATGGACGAGCCCACCTCAGTCTTGACCCCGCAGGAGGCGGACGCGCTTTTCGGCACGCTAAACCGGCTGGCCGAGGATGGCTGCGCGATCCTCTACATCTCGCACAAGCTGCAGGAGGTGCGCGCGCTCTGCGAGACCGCAACCGTGCTCCGGCGCGCCAAGGTGGTCGCCACCTGCGATCCCCGCCAGGAAAGCGCCCGCTCGCTGGCGGAGATGATGGTGGGCAGCACTCTCGGCCAGACCAAACGCCGGGCTGTGCCGGAAACGGGTCCTGCGCGGCTGGTGCTGGAAGGGCTGAGCCTGCCCGCGCCGACACCACAGACCCGCGCCATGCACGACATTTCGCTCTCCGTGCATGGCGGGGAGATCGTCGGCATTGCAGGTGTTGCGGGCGAGGGGCAGGACGAGCTGATGGCTGCTCTGATCGGCGAACGCCGCACGGCCCGCGCCGACACTATCCTAGTCGACGACAAACCGCTGGGGCACCGAGGTCCGTCGGCCCGGCGCAGGGCCGGAGCCGCGTTCGTGCCGGAGGAACGCAATGGCCACGCGGCGGTGGTCGACCTCTCGCTCTCGTCGAACATCCTGCTGTCGCATCACAGGACCGAGCACCTGGCACCTGGCGGTTGGCTGCGGTTCGGGGCTGCCAAGCTCTGGGCCCGCAGGGTGCGCGAGCATTTCGATGTGCGTGCAGCCAATGCCAACCCGGTTGCCGGATCGCTGTCGGGCGGCAACCTCCAGAAGTTCGTCGTGGGCCGGGAGATCCTGCGCAAGCCCGGCGTGCTGGTCGTCAGCCAGCCAACCTGGGGGGTGGACGCGGGTGCAGCGGCCTTGATCCGTCAGGCGCTGGTGGACCTCGCGGGTGAGGGCACGGCGGTCCTCGTGCTCAGTCAGGATCTGGAGGAGCTCTTCGAGATCGCCGACCGCATTGCCGTGATCCACGATGGCCACCTCTCCGATCCCGAGCCGGTCGCGGACCTGACCCCGGACCGCATCGGCCTCCTGATGGCCGGCGCGTCGGAGGCCGCATGACATCTTGTGCCCAAGGACGCCGCGGGGCTGCGCGCGAACGGCCGGGCTATCCTGCCGGTGACACGCGCGCCTCCCTCGCATGGGAGCGCGCGACCCCGGCGAGGCCCGACGCATGATCACGCTCGAGGCCCGCCCGCAACCCTCGACCCTCCTGTCGTTCCTCTCGCCAGTGATCGCCATCACCGCCATGCTGGCCGCAAGCTCGGTCATGCTGCTCGCAATGGGCAAGGACCCCGCCGCCTCACTCTACGTCTACTTCTTCCAGCCGTTGGACGAGTTCTGGCGTTACCTCACCCTGCCCGAGGAACGCGCCGTCTGGATCTACACGCCCTCGGAAGTGCTGGTGAAGGCGATCCCGCTGGCCCTGATCGGCGCGGGGCTCACCATCTGCTTCCGGGCAAACGTCTGGAACATCGGGGCTGCTGGACAGTACACGCTAGGGGCCATCTTCGCGGGCGGCGTCGCGCTCTTCGGGCCGGAGGACCCGGGCGCGTTCGGATTGGTGCTCTACCTCGCGGCTGGGGTCCTTGGCGGCGTGCTCTGGGCGGCGATCCCGGCACTCCTGCGCACGCGCTTCCACGCAAACGAGATCCTCGTCTCACTGATGCTGACCTATGTAGCCACACTGCTGCTCGACTATCTGGTGCGTGGCCCGTGGAAGGACCCGCTCGGCTTCGGCTTCCCGCAATCCCGCGATTTTGGCGAGGCCTATATCCTGCCGGTGCTGGTCGAAGGGACGCGCCTGCACGCCGGCCTCCTGATCGCCATCGTCATCGCAATCGCGCTCTGGCTTATGATGACGCGGACGCTGAAAGGCTTCGAGATCCAAGTCATCGGCACCGCCCCCCGCGCGGGTGCCTTCGCCGGGTTCAGCCAACGCGGTACCATCTGGTTCGTTCTGTTGCTGTCAGGAGGACTGGCGGGGCTGGCCGGCGCCATGGAGGTCTCAGCCACGATCCAGCAACTCCAGCCCGATATCTTCGCGCAATACGGGTTCATAGCGATCATCGTTGCATTCCTCGGACGGCTGAACCCGGTGGGGGCGCTGCTGGGCGCGCTGGTGCTCGGCATCACTTACATCGGGGGCGAGAACGCGCAGATCGTGCTGAAATTGCCGAAGAACGTCACGGGCATCTTCCAGGGCATGCTTCTCTTCTTCCTCCTCGCGGCAGACACGCTGATCCGCTACCGCATACGCGTCCAGACCCGGCGGGGGCGCTGATGGAGGCGTTTCTGATTTCCATGATCATCGCCGCGACGCCAGTTCTGCTAGCGGGATTGGGCGAGCTTGTGGCCGAGCGCTCGGGCGTCCTGAACCTCGGCGTCGAGGGCATGATGCTGATGGGCGCTGTGGCGGCCTTTGCGTCCTCGTTCTCGCTCGGGTCGTCGCCGCTGGCGTTCCTTGGCGGGGCGGCGGCGGGGACGGTCATGGCGCTGATCTTTGCGGTGCTGTCGCTGAGCCTCATGGCCAATCAGGCGGCAACAGGGCTTGCGCTGACGATCTTCGGGATCGGGGCGTCGGGGCTGATCGGTCAAGGCTTTGTCGGGCAGGCGCTTGAGCCGCTGGGCAAGCTCTCGATCCCGTTCCTCACGGACGGCACGATGGTCGGGCGCATCCTCCTGTCCCATGACGCCATGGTCTACCTCGCGCTCGCGGCGGCGGCTGGGATCGCCTTCTTCCTGACGCGCACGCGGGCGGGGCTGGCCTTGCGCGCAATCGGAGACAACCCCGACAGCGCCCACGCCCTGGGGCTGAAGGTGATCCGCACCCGCTACCTCGCCACCATGTTTGGCGGAGCCATGGCAGGTCTTGGCGGCGCATATCTCTCTCTCGCCTACACCCCGATGTGGGGGGAGAACATGACCGCCGGGCGCGGCTGGATCGCGCTGGCGCTGGTGGTGTTCGCGACATGGCGGCCCGGGCGGCTGGTGGCAGGCGCGTTCCTGTTCGCGGCCATCGACATCCTGCAGTTCTATGCGGGGAGCGTGGATCAGGCGGTGTGCGGAGCAGTGCCCTGGGCCTGCGCCGAGGGCGCGTTCATGACGCTCCTGCCCGCACAGTTCCTGTCGATGCTGCCCTATGTGGCGACCATCGTGGCGCTGGTCCTGATTTCGCGGAATGTGGCGCTGACCAAGGCCAACGCGCCCGCGTCCATTGGGAAACCGTTCCGCGCCTCAACTTAGTGAGAGACTTGCAGCTCGCTTGGGGTTCGTAGTCGAAGTCAGCCCGACCGCGGGTGGGCGCTAGGACGCTTCTGCGGGGCGCTTTATGGTGACAGCCCCTCTCATGTCGATGGACTGCAAAACACCGACAAGGCGCCCGCCCAGGGGGCGGTCGGGCGCTGGCCCGCGGCGCTACGCGCCATTGCTCCGGGCCCGGACCCAGCTCGATGGCTAGAGCGAGACCCGCGGTGCGCCTTCCTCAGCTGCCAGCTTGGCAGCGACCGAAGCGACCGCCAGATCCTGAAGGCCGACGCCCGTGCCATCGAAGAATGTGATCTCTTCGTCCGAGGTCCGACCCGCGTGCGCACCATTGATGACCGCGCCGATGGGCGTGATGTCGCCCTCGGTGATCAGGCCGGAGCCCACGGCGTGCTGCGCCTCACCAATGGAGATCGACTGCGCGACCTCATCCGTGAACGCGGTTGCCTTGGCGACCAGGGCCGCGTCGACCTCCTGTTTGCCCTTCGTGTCCGTGCCCATGCAGGCGATGTGGGTGCCCGGCTTGATCCAGTCGGCCATCAGCAGCGGCTCAAAAGCCGAAGTGATGGTGATGATCACGTCCGACTGTGCGCCCACTTCCTCGGCGGAGACAGCCTCGAAGGGCAGGCCGATCTCCTCGGCCACGGCGGCCAGTTTGGGCAGCATCTCCGGGTGTGGGTTCCAGGCGACGACGCGCTCGAAGTCACGCTGCTCGGTAGCGGCGCGGAGCTGGAATTGCGCCTGGTGGCCAGCTCCCACCATTCCGAGCACACGCGCGTCCTTACGGGCCAGATGCGCAATGGAGACAGACGAAGACGCCGCCGTGCGCACTGCCGTCAGGTAGTTCCCACCGACCAGGGCCGACAGTTGCCCCGTGTCCGGGTTGAACAGGAAGACCGTCGACTGGTGGTTGGTCAGCCCCTTCGCCATATTGCCCGGCCAGAAACCACCCGACTTGACCCCCAAAGCGAGCCCCGCCTTGTCGAAGCCCGACTTGAACCCGTAGAGCGCGTCCGCATAGCCAATCGCCTCCCGGATGACCGGGAAGTTGTAGGCATCGCCCCGGGCCATGGCGCCGAAGACGGACTCGACCGCATCGAAGGCTGTCTTGCGATCCACGAGGCGCTGGCAGTCGGCCTCCGAGACGATCAGAATTCCATCGGTGTCCACGTCTTTGGGCATGGCGTCCTCGCTGCGAAGTACATTGTGTATTTGGGGATATCCCCGGATTTCGTACCGCAATATCCAATTACCGGAGAATTAAGAGATATCGCCGGTGTATATCGCGCCGCCTCCCGGAAGGCCGAGAGGCGGCGACCCTATCAGTAGGCCTTGCCGCGCGCGCTCACCGGCCAGACCGTCTCGACCTTGCCGCCGCGCACGCCGATGTACCAGTCATGCACGTTGCAGGTCGGGTCGCAGTGGCCGGGCACGAGCTTCAGCTTCTCGTTGACCTTCAGCACGCCCGACGGGTCCGCAATCACACCGTGCTCGTCCGAGCACTTCACGTATTCCACGTCCTTGCGGCCGTAGATGAACGGCAAGCCGCTATCGACCGACTGCGCCTTCAGGCCCGCGTCACAGATCGCCTTGTCGGCCTTGGCGTGGGACATGACAGAGGTCAGCAGGAACAATGCGTTCTCCCACTCGCCATCATCGATCCGCTTGCCGTCCTTGTCGAGGATACGGCCGTAGTCCGCGTCCATGAAGGCGTAGGAGCCGCATTGGAGCTCGTTATAGACGCCCGAAGTGCCCTCGAAATAGTAGGAGCCGGTGCCGCCACCGCCGACGATGTCGCATTCCAGACCCTGGCTTTTCAGCGTGTCCACGGCGTCCTTCACCATGGCCACCGCGATCGCGATCTTCGCCTTTCGGTC
>JBCDID010000052.1:0-13981 GCA_038749355.1 Pseudomonadota bacterium
CGTTCTGGTTGAATTTGTTGGCATAGGCCTGGCGCGTGTCCTGAAAGTCCAGATCCCGCGCCCAGATGAAGTTCGAGGTGTTGTCGAAGATGCCAACTTCATTCTGGCCGATGAAGGTCAGGCTTTCGAGGATATGCGTGCTTTCGCCGCCGGACAGGAACAGCCCGTAGTCGAACCCCTCAATGGTCACGTCCTGGATCAGGTGCGGGCCGTTGTTCACGATGCGCAGCAGGTCGATGCCGTAAAGGCCGCCGCCATCCTCGGATTTCACAGTCACGTTCTCGACCGTGCCGGTGTTGTTCGAGGTGTAGATTAGCCCGGTCGCTGCCGCGTTCCCGGACCCGATATTGATCGTGAGGTCGCGGATGTTGTTGTGGAACGCGTCCGCCGAGCCGCCAGGATTGCCGAAGTCCACCAGCGCGCCCTGGAAATCCAGACCGTCTGCCAGTCGGATCTCCGTCAGGTCCTGACCGGCGCCCTGAAAGTCGATCCGTCCGATGAAGCCGTCCCGGGTGCCGTCTTCACGCAGCGGGCGGGCGGGCGAGACGGTGTCGCTGACATCGTAGGTGCCCTTGCCGAACACCACCAGTTTCTGGGAGCTCCGGTTGTCGGTTGCCAACTCAAGTGCGGCCCTGATGGCGGCAGTGTCGTCAATACCGTCATCGGCAATGGCTCCGAAGTCTTCGACATAGACGGCACCGCTGCCCGCCGGGGAGCGGATCTCACCCGGTTCCAACAGACTGTCGCGTGCAAGGGGCGCGCTGTCCGCAATGATCTCCGGCGACAGTGCGATGTCGTAGAAGTGGACGTCGCTGATCTCGCCCGCGAACGGATCCACAAGCTCGTCTGCGGTCTCGGCTGACGATCCCCATTGGCTCGCACCGATCACGACCGGTTCGCGGTTGCCTTGCAGGCCGGAAGTGAAGTCGCGGTCCTCTGCAGCCAGTACGCCGTCGACGTAGAGGCGAAAGCCCTGCTCGCCGAATGTCACGGCGACCTCGTGTTCCTCGCCTACGGAGACCGGGCCACTGCGCAGGATGGTTTGCCCGCTGTCGGATTGCAGCCGCGCCTCGACATCGCCATCGCGGTACCAGACAGTGAGGTGCCCACCCTCGCCGAGGCGGAAGGCGTCTTTCGAGACCACGCCCTGGCGGCCCTCCGTGCTCTCGGGCGTGAACGCGATGAAGAGTGTTCCCGCATCCAGTTCAAGTTCGGGTGAATGGTCCAGGATGACCGCGTCTTCCAAACTCGCTACCGTGACGGGCGCTCCGTCCAACCGCAGCGTCCGGTCGCGCGGGCCCTCGAACGTCAGGGGTGCAAGACCCGAGAGCGTCGCGACCGCCTCGCTAGGCAGGACGGTATCGTAGATCGCAACATTGCTCAGCGTGCCGCGGAACGTGTCCTCGATCTTGTCAGCTGTTTCGGACGAGGATCCCCACTGGCTTGCACCCAGCACGAGCGGCTCCAGGTTTCCCGAGAGGCCTGTGGTGAAGGTCGTGTCCGAGGCGACAAGCTGTCCGTTCACGAACAGGCGCACACCGTCGAGCCCAAACCCGATCACCACGTCATGATCGGTGCCAAGAGCGAGCTTGTCGCTGCGCAGATAGGTCGATGCCTCATCGGTCTGCACCCGCAGAACCACCTTGCCGTGCTGCCACCAGGCTGTCAGGTGTCCGCCCTCGCCAAAGCCCCGCGCATCCTTCGAGATCAGCCCCTGGCGACCTGCATTGTCCACGGCGTTGATCGTGAATTGTATGGTGCCTTCTGCAAGCTCCAGTTCCGGTGCGTGTTCGATGATCTCGACACCCTCGACTGTCTCCTGCACCAGGATCGGCGGGAACGGGTCGGTCGTCGTGATGGTGAAGTTGTTGACGTCGGCGATTGATCCACCTGGACCAGTGAAGACGAGGAAGAGATCCTGCACGCCTGTCAGACGCCCGAGATCCGTTGCGACGGTCGTGAAGTTGCCGAAGCTGCCGGTGTTGGGGACAAGTTGGGTCGCCAGCAACGCACCATTGGGCGCGCCCACGCGGATCTCGATGGCACCACCATTGTTGGGCGAGCCCAGCACCATGCTCAGTTCATGGGTTGCCAGCGTCCGGTCGCCGAAGTTGACGCCATCATAGCGGACCCAGGATCCGGCCTCCGTGCTGCCAATGACTCGGTTATCTCCGATGCCGAAAACGCCTGCGCCGTGGGTCGCGTCGAACTCCTCCGCCTCGAAGAAACGGATATTTGGGTCCGGCGGCGCGATGCCCGAGGTGATCTCGAAACTGTCGATATCTACGATCGAGGTCGGGGTCCCGCGAAAGACGATATAGAGGTCGTGCACCCCGGACAGTGCGCCGAGTGCTGTGGTCACGCTCTCGAAACGATTGAAGCCGCCCGTGTTGAACACCCTTTGCGTGGCCAACAAGGGGCCGTCCGGTGCATCGATCCGGTACTCGATCACCCCGCCTTCGGAGCCGGACGACACCTCTGCCGTGATCTGGTGCAATGCCTCTGGATCGTCGCCAAAGTCGACATTGTCGTAGCGCACCCAATCGCCGTCGTCGGTGTCACCGATTTGCGTGGGGTTGGAGAAGGGAAACGCCCCGACGCCGTCGGTTGCGTCGAAGGCTTCGGCCTCGAAAAACTGAATCATGGTTGGTCCGCCTATGGAAGAGTCGTCAAATCTGCACACACGCACAGATTGCGCGACGCTAGGCGGGCTCTCTCGGGCGAAAATAGAACGCAATCACCATGATCACGGAGTTTCGATGAAACCATGTTTGGTTTCGGAGGATTGGACGCCGCAGGTGTCAGCGTTCCTTTACAAAGGGTTCTTCTGCAGGTTGCCGCTGCCGAGATTGCGATACGCGGAAGGGGTCATGCCGTAGGCCTTTCGGAACATTCTCGAGAAGTGACTTTGGTCGGAGAAGCCTGCATCCATCGCGGCCTCGGTCAGGCTGCTTCCCTCTCCCAGGATCTGTTTTGCGTGCTCCAGCCGTTTCATGCGCAGGAACTCGCCCGGTGTCAGTCCGTAAACCTGCCGGAAGTCCCGGATCACCTGATTGACGTGGACGCCGCCCTTGTCTGCGAGAGACTTCAGATCGGGTGCCGGGCCGGAGAGGTTCGCCAGCAGGAGCGGTTCATATGCCTTCATCCGGTGCTGCGAGGCCGTGTCGTGGAGAACCGGTCGTTCCCGTTCAGCCTGCATGTGCGACTCAGCCAGGGCCTGCAGGGCGCCAAGGGCGTCAGACTGCCAGTCCAGCGGCGACTCTGCCGGATCTTGTTCGTGGATCTTTCGTAGGCGCAACGCCAGGTCTTCGTCCTGAATGACCGGCCCACAGAAGCGTGGCGTCACCGCGTCGGGTGTTCCCGCGATGTCTGCCATCAACTCGGCCGAAATGTACCACGTTCGGTGCGACCAAGGTCCGTCTACCGGAGAGCACCCATGCGGGGTTCCGGGATTGGCAACGGCGATCGCGGGCGCGTCGACCCGCACCTGCTGCCCGGCTGTGTCGAACCATTTCGCGCCCGACTTCAGACCGATCACCGAGTACCCGTCATGGGTATGTACCGGGTATTTGTGCGGTCCTGCATCCTCGAAGACCAGGGCCAGGCCGTCGAGGCCAGAGTCAATCTGGGGCATGGGATCACCTCGTGGGCTTGTGCTTCACAGTCGGTACCGTTTGTGAGGCCCATCGCGGCACAATCTAGAAGGATTGAACCCATCGGCCAGCACGGGCCCGTGCCTGACCATCTACGATCTGCTCTGATCCGGCAGTCCCGCTTCGGATCAAGCTACAGTTCGTCAAACCGTTCGCGCCAATCCTTCCATGCTGAGTCGCGGTCTTCGTAGGTGTTCCAGCCCCAGGAGCCCAACATGGCGGGCTGCGTGAGCGTGTTGCGCACCGGTTGGGTGAGCCGGGCGACATGTCCGTAACCGCTGGGGATCGGCCCGCTGTTCGCGTCCCCCAAGATCGGCCACGCGCCAACCTCGAGGATCAGGCCACCTTCGTAAGGTGTCGCGCTGACATAGGGGTCTTCCTCCGCCTGTGCCGCGACCGCGTCCACGCCGCCCAGCTTCTGTAGCATGTAGTCGCCAAGAACCGTGGTCCAGCCTGTGGTCCGGATCCACTCGCGGTATCCTTCGTCCGGCATCAGCCGGGGATTACCGGGATCGTATTCGCGCGCATTGGCCTCCACGGCGGGCCACGCCTCGACATGCTTGCGATAAACACCGTCATTCTTGGCGTGCTGATAGGCCAGCGTGCTGTTCGCGGCAATCGTCAGACCGTAGCCGCCGCTGCCATGCACAGGTTGAACGATCTCGCAGAGTTTCTGCCAGAACACCCCTAGCGAGTCTTCGGGACTCCCCCACGCGCGCGGTGGAATCGAGATCTGCAACAAGCCGCAGCCGCCATAGATCACCTCGTCCGCGGCCTTGAAGGAGAACTCGAACTCGCCGCCTGCTTCCTCTGAGGCGCTGTCGGTGTAGGTGAGCCGACGCTCCGCCGGATCACGTTGCATCAGTGTGAGGGGATCCGGGCTGTCTCCGGCCTCGAGCGCAACGAAGTCATAGCCTTCGCCGCGCGTGTCCAATGCGTAGACCGAGTTCAGGTCGGAGCCGTGACGGGCGAGGTAAAGCTCGGCTGCATTGGCGATACGTTCGGTGACGGCATCTGTCTGGGAGTCCCGGACATAGAGGTTCAACTGCGTCGAGAGAGCACCTGTGACCGTTCCCTCATCCGATGGGTAGCGAACGCGAAACTGCGCCATCCAATCCCACAGCGCCGCGAAACGTTCCGCGGTGGCGTCGTCGGCATATTGGGGCGTGATGGGGTCGTCATTCATGCGTGTCGCTCATCGCTCCTGTCAAAGACAAATAGGGACACCGCGGAACCTGATGCACCGAGGCCCCTTTGGCCTCGGACCCGGAAGCGGGACCGGTGGTATGATCGGCGGCTCGTCGTTCCCCGGTTGCGGGCTGCCGCCAGGCGAGCTTTCGGGCGCTGGTGACGGTGATGGGGATTGTGTGGGATCCGGCAGGAGGTTGGTCTCGCCAGCCGGCTGCGAATAGGGTGCCGTCGCGGGTTGCCCTGCTTGCTGTCGGCTCTGATCCCGGCAATTGCAGCTTTCCTTTCCGGTGGTGAGAACCTCGAAATGCCCGGTGCCCGCGATGGTCCGGTAATCGGCGAACTGACCGGGGCGCTCGCGGTCACCGGGGAACTTCATCTCGAAGACGGAAAGGATGTTGCTGTTGTCGCCGAGGATCCGTGTGCCAAGCATCTCGCCCGGATAGGCGTAAGGGAGCGGACGCAAGGGGCTGCGGGTGACGACCACGTCCGGGCGGCGAAAGCGGGGCAGGCGGCCAAGGTCGCGCTGCGTCCGGACCAACGGGTCGAACTCGCGGTTCGTCCGGCCGATGATCCGGCCATAGTCGCGATGATAGTGCAGGTGGCTGCTGTCGTAGAGCAGAACGTCCGGCAACCGTCCGCGTCCCTCCATGGCCGCTCCCGCAGGATAGTCCATCAGCGGCACCGGGTCGCGAAACTGCATGTTATAGGTCACCTCGGCCCGGTGCATGGGGTTGTCCACGCCGGAGCCGGGCATCGGCAGGTGCGAGCCGATCGCATCCTCTACGCAGGCCTGACGTTTCGGGTCTGCCAGGGTCTCGCCCTGATCGGCAATGCCGGGAGATGCACCGGGCAGCGCCCGCGAGTTGCAGCAGCACATGAGCTCGCAAAGAATGCGCTTATGGGCCTGGATTTTGAACTGGTCCTGCAACAACCCGGCACCAATGTTCTGGCACATCTCGACGACCGAGGGGGATCGCAGCCCGGCGGTGTCCACATCGCCGCCCGCCAATGCGGGGGAGACGGCACCCATGATCGAATTATAATAGAGACCACAGGTCATGAGGCATCCCGTTCAAAGCGAGCCGCGCCCAGCTTGACTCATCTTCCGGGGGATGAGAACCCCTGTTCCCGAGAGGGCGGCTGAGATCAGGCGATCGGGAACGGTCATGGGAACCATGGAATTCCATAGCGATCAGATCGCGCAGATGACCAACGCGAACATCCGTGACGTTGCCCCTCAATATGCTGCCAAACTGCGTGCGGAGAACATTCCTATCGAGGACTTCTGGACCGAGGCGGACCTGATCCGCGACACAGAACAGCAGATCGCCGAAGTTATGCAACGATACGATCTCCACGATCCCGCGGACGTCTACCAATACCTTGCATTGCGCCACCGGGTCGGGCCCAGTCTGTATAAGCTGACTCGGGTGAGCCAACACCTGAGATCAGATGACTCCCCACCAGGCAGCCGCATTCTCTCGCTGCTTGCAGCGTTCCCGGCCTCTTACTGGATCAAGATTAGGGGGCAGGCGGGCTTCGAGAGCGCGGATTCGTGATCGGCAAATGTTCGCTCTGCGACCGTCAGGCGCCTGAACTCAAACTGCAGGGCTTCGAGCCATCATAAGCTCCCGTCACAAATGACTTCCAGCAAACTTGGTCCGCCCCGGTTTGCAAGAACTGCATCGAGTGCAACGCGCAAACCGGACGGATCTTCCACGCGCTCGGCCTTGACCCCGAGAGATCTTGCTAGGCCGGTGAAATCCACGGGCGGGTCCTGGAAGTCCATGCCCACAAAGTGCTCGCTGCCATGGAATGCCCTGAGGCGCTGCTTGATGATCCGGTAGCCGCCATTGTTGATGATCACATATGTCAGGGGAAGCTTCTGGTTCGCCGCCGTCCAGAGGGCCTGGATCGAGTACATCGAACTGCCATCGCCGATCACGGCGCAGACCTTGCGGTCCGGATGCGCCAACTGCACCCCCACAGCCCCGGCGATCCCCCAACCGATCCCGCCGCTGGCCAGCCCGTGGTGGTCGTGGCGTTCGCGGTAGGGACGGAAGGCATGCAACAGGCGGGTTGAGGAGATCCCCTCCTCCACCACGATGGCATCCTCCGGCAGAGCCTCGGCGATCTGGAGCATCAGCCAGTCCGGATGTATTGGCCGATCGCTCGCTCGGGCGTGGGTGGCCTCGACGAGCCGCGCGCGATTGGCAGTCCAGTTCCTTTCTTCGAGCGCTGTGATCCGGGAGGTAGCCTTGGTCGCATGCGCCTCACCACCGCGGTCGCGGAGCATTGGCGTCAAAGCGTGCAGGGTTTCTCGAACATCGCCGGCAACCGCCATCTCGGCTGGGTAGTTCTTGCCCATCTCCCAGTCGTCCAGCCCAAGCTGCACAATGGGCAACCCGTCCGGCAGCGGGTCGGTCTCGTCGAACACAGACATGCGCAGCACGTCCGCGCCGATGACAACCATCAGATCGTAGGGGGCCAAGGCTGCACGCACCTGTTTCTGATCCCGCGAGAGCCCACCCATGAAACAGGGATGCTCCGACAGGAAGTGCGAACCGAAGGGTACCGTCTGCTGATAGGCAGCGGCGCCCAAGACTTCGGCCAGATCCCCCACCTCGCTCAAAGCATCGGACCGCACGATCTCGTTGCCACACAACATGACCGGGTTCTCAGTGCGCAGCAGGCGGACCGCCAGCGCCGCCAGCACCTCGTCCGATGGGCGCATCCGCGTGTCTATCCGGGTCGATGCGCCCAGATCAATCCCCGCCTCGGCGTTCAGGATGTCACCGGGCAGCGAGATGAACACCGGCCCCGTCGGCGGTGTCATCGCGACCTTTGCCGCGCGACGCACGATACGGGGGAGATCTTCCAGCCGCGTGACCTCGACCGCCCACTTCACCAGCGGCTCGGCCATGGGCACCAGCGGATCATAGAGCAGCGGCTCGGTCAGCCCATGGCCCTGCTCCTGCTGCCCTGCGGTGATAATCAAAGGCGTTCCCGTGAACTTGGCGTTGTAGAGGGACCCCATGGCGTTGCCGAGTCCGGGCGCCACGTGGACATTGCAGGCCACCAACTGCCCCGTCGCCCGCGAGAACCCGTCCGCCATGGCGACCACGACCGACTCTTGCATCCCCATCACGTAAGTCAGGTCCGGGTGGTATTTCAGCGCATGCATGATCGGGAGTTCGGTCGTGCCGGGATTGCCAAAGAGATGCGTGATGCCCTCGTCCTTCAGCAACGCCAGAAAGGCGGAACGCCCGGTGATCTTGTTTCCAGCCATTTCTTCCCCCGTCGCGCCGTCAGATCCCCATTGCCATGCCGTCGCCCGAGGGGTCCGCACCCCCGTCCAGCACACCGTCGGCAATACGGATCGTTTGCACTGTCGGCATCATGTAGCTGTAGCCATGCCGTTTGGTGGGGTAGCCCATAGCCTGTAGTGCTGCCTCGGTTTTGCGCAGGATGCGGTTTGTCAGCTCGATCGTGTTTGAGGTTGTCGTGAAGCGCGGCGCGTGCACTGCTTGCTGGGCGTCCATCTCGAAGTCGACCACGTTCAGGATGGCTTGCAGGTTACCCATGGTGATCGTCGTCCCTCCGGGTGCGCCGAGCAGCAGGTAGGGCTGATCCTCCTTGAACAGCATCGTGGGCGACAACGCCGAGAACCGCGCCTTGCCCGGTGCCAGCGAGCCCGCACGTCCGGGGCGTGGGTCAAAGACCATCATGCAGTTATTGTACATGAAGCCGAGCCCCTCGGTGATCACACCGCCCGAAGACCCCAGCGAGTGGGTCATGGTCACGGCGTTGCCTTCCCGATCCGCCACACAGATATGCGTTGTCTCCTTGGGGTCGGCACCATTGTTCAGCCGGGGCACATCGGTTTTCTCGCCACGCCGAATCCGGTCGGCCATGGCGTCAGCGTAGGCATCCGATAGGAGTTCCTCGAAGGGAATGTCAAAGAAGGCCGGGTCGCCCATCCGAGTGTCCTTCTCGACCGTGGCGATCTTCATGGCCTCCGAAACCGTCGCGATGTACTCGGGACTGTTGTGGTCCATGGCAGCCAGGTCGAACTGCTCCAGAATGCGCAGCATGACCGCGATCACCAGCCCTCCGCCCGGAGGCTGATTGGTGGCTACCCGGTAGCCTCGATAGGTGAGCCAGAGCGGATCGGTTTCTACCGGTTGGCAGGCGGCGAGGTCGTCCATGGTGATCAGCCCGCCATTTGCTGCCATGTCGGAAGCGATGCCTTGGGCGATCTGGCCAAAATAGAAGTCCTCGATTCCCTCGTTTGCGATCCTGCGATAGGTCTTGGCCATGTCCGGATTGCGCAAGACCTCTCCGATCTCATGCAGTTGGCCTTCCGGCGCGTAGATCTTCGCGACCGAGGGGGCGTCCGTCATGCGTCTGATCCCAGGAATGCGCCCCGCGACCGAGGGCGTGTTCCAGAAGTTCCAGACATGGGGGCGGACCTCGAACCCGAGCTCGCACCAGTCGATGGCAGGCACGAGCGCGTCGGCGAAGGAGCGCGTGCCCCACCGCCCCAGGATTTCGCCGAAGGCGCGCAGGGTCATGGGCGTGGTCATGCACTGGTAGCCGATCTCGTTGACCTCGCCCTTCAGGACAAAGCCGAACCCGTCATCGCATTCCCGGACGATCCGGTCGGCCCACATGTCCGCGCGGGTCGCCAGAGGGGCGCGGCCGTGGAAGTCGATGCAGGTGTGGGTGCCGTCCGCAAGGTGGATCTGTGCCGAGCCGAAGCCTGCAATGCCGCACATCTGAGGGTCGACCGCAGTCTGGACGAGCGCCGCGGTGATCGCCGCGTCGACAACGTTTCCACCGGCTTCCAGAGCATCCAACCCGGCCTCGACGGCTTCGGGCTGGGGGGCAGAGACCATTGCGCGCATCTCTGTCTCCTCAGGCGTCGATGGCTTTGAGGAGTAGATCGACATTGGCAGCGCCCTCTGCCCCATCCACCTCCGGTGCCCGTCCGTCCCGGATCGCGGCGGCGAAGTCCTCGATCTCGCCCACGTAAGGGTTGGCGGGGGTGTACTCGAATACGCCCTCATGTGTCTCGATCCGGCCGTCGCCACGGGGTCCGAGCGTCTCGGTGCAGATGGCGTAGCCGTCCGAGCCGTAGAGCTCAATGACGCGCGGGCCCCGGAATAAGACCGAGACGCAAAGCTCGGCGGTTGCACCGTTCTCGAACTGGAAGGCGCTTAGCGCCGTCTCGTCATGGGGGCCACCGTAGACGGCGCGGTTGATGATACTTTTTGCCGAGGTGATCTCGCCGCAGCTTGGGCGCATGAACCAACGGATCTGGTCGAGGCAATGCGTGCCCACGGCGGCCAGAGCCCACCAGCGACCGACGTCTGCCTTCGCGCGCCAGCCATCGGCGTTGCGCGCAGGGGTGGGCCATTGGATCCGCATGTGGCGTAGCGTGCCGAACGCGCCGCTTTGGGCGGCCTCGAAGAGCGCACGATGCCCCATATGCCAGCGCATGTGATAGGCCACGGCAAGCCTGACGCCCGCCTGATCCGCTGCCTCAACCATGGCCGCCGAACCCTTGCGGTCGGTCGCCATGGGCTTCTCGGTCAGGATGTGCTTGCCTGCGCGTGCGGCCCGTACCGCCTGGTCCGCGTGCAGCTTGTCGGGCGAGGCGATCAGCACTGCGTCGAGATCCGGGTCCGCCAGCAGAGCATCCAGATCGTCATAGGCGGGACTTTCCGCCGCCGCGCCGTGTTTGCCGGCAAACGCCGCCGCGCGGTCCTTGTCACGGCTGAACACGTTCCAAAGCTGCGCATTCGGAGCCTGCCCGAGCGCCGGGGCGAGTTGTTTGTCGGCGATCCCGCCCGTCGCGATCATGGCGATGTTTAGGGTCATGGGCATGATCTCCGCTTCAGGTGGCGTGAACGCCCCGCGTCCAAGTTCTGTGTTCAGCATGGCCCATAGCCCGCGACGAGACCAAGCCAAGAAGAGCCGGGATCAAGCACAAACGCGATTTCATGGCGCTGATACGCGGCCCGGGGGTTCGGTCAGCCGGGTGTCATATGGGTCAAACCCAAGAGAAGTGCGTCTATGTTCGGGAGTGCATGGAGATCGTCACACAAGCCGATCAGGTCGTCGACCTGACTGCGGGGCAGGGGGTTTGTGCCATCCCAGCAGTTCTGGCGGAACTTGGCGAGATGCGCATCCCTTGTCATCGGATTCTCTGGGCTTCCATAGACGTGCTCGACCCGCGTGTGCAGCTTTGTCCCATCCTTCAATGTGATCGCCACGCCGATGGGGACAAGCGCGTTCGGGTCACCGTCATCCTGCACGACCATTCGCGTACGCTCTGCCAGATCCTGCCGGTCAGCGCGCAGGTAGGCCTCCAGCGTGAAGTCCGAAAGGCCGATCCCGCCGCCATGCATGGCGCAGGCCAGCACATAGCGGGCGCAGAGGCGGGCATAGTTGATCGCCATCTGGGTCTTCGGCGGGCGCCCCACAAGATGCTGGATCAGCGGCGGCACAGTCAACTTGATCTCGGCAATGTCGCTGGCAGCGAACCGATGCTCATGCTGCAGCCTGAGGCAACCGTCCAAGATGCCGTGCGTCGCGCGGCCTGAAGGGAATGGTTTGTGCGCAACCCCCGTGATCAGCCAGTCTTTGCCCAGGCGCGCGATCACGGCCTTGGGGTCTCCGCCACCCTCGATGAGACGGAAGTAGCCGAAGTCTCCAGTTAGTATGTTGTGCGGCCCAGTGAAACCCGCTGCCGCCAAGTCCACTGCGGTCACGGCATTCCGCGCGTTGAACGCCATCTGCATGGCCAGCAGACCCGAGCCTTCGGTATGCGCCTGCATTGTCCCGCCAACCTGGCCGTAGGCGATGGAGAACGCCTCGACCAGCCAGGCCGCATCAAACTCCAGGATCTTGCCCGCTGCCGCGACACCTCCGAACGCGCCCACGGTGCCGGGGCGGAAGAAGCGCAACCCAGAAGATGCCGCCAGCCCGAGCGACGCCGCCACGTCCACGCCGAGGATCACAGCCTCCAGCAGGCGGGCACCCGTGACGCCGCCTTGACGTTGGGCGACTGCCAATGCGGCGGGAAGCACGCAGGTCATCACATGCGCCACAGCCCCCTCATGCACGCAGTCGTATTCCTGGCAATGCGCCATATAGGCGTTGCAGAGTGCGGCGTTGCAGGCGGGCAGCAGCTCCCCGGTGCACCAGACATGTGCGTCGCCCCCTGTCCCCATCGCTCGCATGGCCGCGACCAGTTCGGACGCCATGGGCCCCGAGCTTCCACTGATGCCGACGCCCAGCGTGTCCAGGATGAAGATCTTGGCCGCCGTGATCGCGTCGTCCGAGATGTCCCCGATGCTCGTCCCCGCAACGTGTTCAGCCAGCGCGTAGATCGGATCCTTGATCATGTCATCTCTCCTCCGAGCACCCTCGTGGTCAGGGCCATGTTTTGCAAGTAGGCGATGGCGCGGCCCCGTCCGTTGACAGATCAGGACACTCTTATAGCGTGGGGCAAACGGAACGAGGCGAGCCGACCGATGCCATTGACAGCGCGCACGATAGATCCGGCGGACGAAGAGCAGCTGCTCGACACCATCGATCGATGGGTTACGCGCGACGTGCAGCCAATAGTCAAGGAGCACGACCACGCCGACAGGTGGCCGGCTGAGACGGTCGAGCAGATGAAGGAGCTCGGCCTCTTTGGTGCAACTATCTCGCCCGAATATGGCGGGCTCGGGCTGCCAGCCTCGACCTATGCCAAGATCGTCATGCGCATCTCACGCGATTGGATGGCGGTGACCGGCATTTTCAACTCGCACCTCATGCTGGCGCTGGCCATCGAGAAGTTCGGTACCGATGGCCAGAAGCAGGAATGGCTGCCTCGGCTGGCGACGGGCGAAGTGCGTGGCGGGCTCGCTTTGACCGAGCCTGATGCAGGCACCGACCTGCAGGGCATCCGCATGACCGCGCGGCCCGAGGGCAACGGTTATGTGATCAACGGCACCAAGACCTGGATCTCGAACGGGGTCGAGGGGCATTGCTTCGCATTGCTGGTGAAGACCGATCCTGAGGCCACACCCCGCCACAAGGGCATGAGCCTCTTCATCGCGCCCAAGCAGGAGGGCTTCACGGTTGGGCGCAAGCTGGAGAAGCTGGGTTACAAGTCCATCGATTCCGGCGAGCTGGTGTTCGAGGATTACAAGATCCCGGCGGACAACCTGATCGGCGGGGTCGAGGGCCAGGGCTTCTACCAGGCCACCGGAGGGCTGGAGCTTGGGCGCATTAACGTGGCCGCACGGGGCGTAGGGCTCGCCGAGGGCGCGCTGAAGCTAGCGTCAGACTACGCTCAGATGCGGCGCACGTTCGGCAAGCCGATTTGCGAGCACCAGGCAATTCAGTTGAAACTCGGCGAAATGGCGACCCGTGCCCGTGCCGCCCGCCTGCTGACGTTGGACGCGGCTGCCGCTTTCGACCGGGGCGAGCGCTGCGACATGGAGGCGGGCATGGCGAAGTACTTCGCCTCGGAGGCCGCGCTGGAAAACTCGACCGAGAGCATGCGCATCCACGGCGGCTACGGCTATTCCAAGGAATACGATATCGAGCGGCTCTACCGCGACGCGCCGCTCATGTGCATCGGTGAGGGCACGAACGAGATGCAGCGCATCATCATCGCCAAGCAGCATATCAAGCGGAACCCGGTCTGATGCTGCCGCTGGAGGGGCTGCGCATCCTGACGCTGGAGCAGTTCGGCGCGGCGCCCTACGGGACCATGTACCTCGCGGATCTGGGCGCGGATGTCATCAAGGTCGAGAACGGCTCGGCCGGAGGCGATCCCAGCCGCCGGGTCGGGCCGATGCTGGGCGACAATGACAGCCTCTATTTCCAGACTTGGGCCGGGAACAAGAAGAGCATCACGCTGGACCTTAAGACCGACGAAGGACGGGCGCACTGGGCCCGCTTAGTGCCGACAGCGGACGCGGTGGTGAACAACCTGCGCGGCGATCAGCCGGAGGCGCTGGGTTTGGACTATGCGTCTTTGGGCCGGCTGAACCCCGCCATCGTCTGCCTGCACATCTCGGCCTATGGTCGGGACAATGAACGCCGCACCTGGCCTGGCTATGACTACCTGATGC
>JBCDID010000053.1:0-13939 GCA_038749355.1 Pseudomonadota bacterium
CGCCGACTTGACCGTCGCGATCGCGTTCCCGGCATAGATCGGGCGCACAAAGGTGTCGCCATCAACGATCTCCTGCACGTCCGAGATCACCATGGAGTCGAGCAGGGCTGCGACCCGGGGCATGATGTTCTTGGCGTCCGTGGTGGCCGGGGCGACGATGTGGGAGTAGTCGCCTGCCAGCGAGACCAGCAGGGCCGCTGCCGGCTCGGCCAAGCGTTTGCCGTAAACGGCATGCTCGGCGCAGAGCACCTTGGACACGCCGTCGATCTTCGCAGCCGTCTCGGCCGCGCCCGAGCAGGTCGCGCCGCAGCAGAGCAGGGTCAGATCGCCCAGGCCCTTGACCGCTGTGACCGCCTTCGCGGTGGCATCCATTTGAAGTTCACCATCGGTGACTTCTGCGAGCATCAAGACAGCCATCAGATAACCCCCGCTTCATCTTTGAGTTTCGTGACCAGTTCGGCGACATCCGCGACTTTCACGCCTGCCTTGCGGGCGGGCGGCTCGGTGACCGAGACCACCGAGAGGCGCGGTGCGACGTCCACGCCCAGATCGGCGGGCGTCTTGGTATCGAGCGGCTTCTTCTTCGCCTTCATGATGTTGGGGAGCGACGCGTAGCGCGGGTCGTTCAGGCGCAGGTCCACGGTGATGACCGTCGGCATGTTGACCTCGATCACCTGCAGGCCGCCGTCGACCTCGCGGGTCACCTTGGCCTTGTCACCGGCAATCTCCACGTTGGAGGCGAAGGTTGCCTGGGACCAGCCCATGAGCGCGGCCAGCATCTGGCCCGTGGCATTCATGTCGTTGTCGATGGCCTGCTTGCCGCAGAGCACGAGGCCCGGCTGTTCCTCGTCGACGATGGCCTTGAGGAGCTTGGCGACGGCCAGCGGTTCGATATCGGTGTCGACGCTGTCGGCGGCTTCAACCAGGATCGCCCGGTCAGCACCCATGGCGAGAGCCGTGCGGAGCGTCTCCTGGCTCTTGGCCACACCAACGGACACCGCGACGATCTCGTCGGCCTGGCCCGTTTCCTTCAGCCGGATTGCCTGTTCGACCGCGATTTCGTCGAACGGGTTCATGGACATTTTGACGTTTGCGAGATCGACGCCCGTATTGTCCGCTTTGACGCGGACCTTGACGTTGTAGTCGATCACGCGTTTGACAGGCACCAGCACCTTCATTTGCGTATCTCCTTCGGACTATCGGCCTCGCGATGGCTGGCCGCTGCAGAGATGTCGTGTAGCGTTTCTGTAGCTGCCGACATAAGGAAAAAACGACGCGCCCCAGCAGGGATTCGCCATTGGCACCATCTGTTATATTCCCTTTACGTTAACGTCAATATCGATGCGTGAAAAACCTGCGCACCAGTCGGGATGAGCGTCCGACTCAGAGTGCAGGGTTCACGATGGGCGTGAAAGAGAACGGCTGGTCGAGCGACGTATCCACCTTCACCGATACCGCATCCATCGACGGGTAACCGAAAACCTCCATCGCCAGTACGTTGGGGGCCGTGTTCTCGAACGGGCGAAACACCTTGTGCCTATGGCTGTCCCCGAAGATCAGCAGCACAGGCTTGCCGAACTTCCGGACCTGTTTCCTTAGGGCATCACCGAACTGGCCAAACCCGGAATGGCGGAGCCAGCGCTCGCGCTTCCATTCGTTGAAGTCGAACTCGAACATGTCCGCATGGACTGCGACGACGATGGCCTCTGCCGCGCTCGACGCGGTGAAGCTCTCCTCCAGCCATTCGATGTTGGCCTTGTTGCGGGCGAAAAACTCCTCGACGGCGGACATATCGCGGATCTCGAAGTTGTTGTTAGAGCCCACCACATGCGCGGTGATGAATGCGACGTTCTTGTGCGTCATACGGGCGTTCTCAGGGTAGCCGTCGGTTCCCTGATGTTCGAGCGGGATTTGCCGCTGCCCGAGGCTCGTGGCCGGGTCCGCGAAATATGTGGCCCGAATGTAGGCAAGGCGGTCCACGGGGTCGAAGCCGCCCGAGGAACTGCGATGGCAGTCTGTCCATTCATTGTCGCCGGGCGTGTAGAGCGTCGGGGCCGAGAACGTGTTCAGGAAGGCCAGTTGCTGGTCCAGCGCCTCGTCCGAGCACGGCGTTCCGCCCATTGTATCACCGACGTGGATGACCAGATCCGGGTTGCGCTGGTTGATCTCTTCTATGAGAGCCTTGAAGGGCTCGAAGACCACTTCGGGCCTGCCGTAGGGCATGTCGCCGAGTGCTGTGAACGAGAACGGTTCGGCCTGGGCCGTGGTCAGGCTGGCAACGAGGCAGGTGGCAGCAAGGGCAAGACGGCGCATGGGGTTCTCGCAACTCGGTTCTCTCTGCAAATCATGCCCGATTCGCGTGGTGGCGCGAAGGCGCGTTTTTCAGACGTCCAGGCCGCCGCGTCGACCCAGTGCCTCGGGAGGTCTCTTTCTCGCGGCGGAGTGCTAGTGCCGCATGGCTTGGTGAGGTCATCGCCGCAATGGTGCGTCTTGGCTCAGGTCTTCCCGTGCGCCGCGAGCGGTGCAGGGCCTTTTGCGAGAGGGTGACGCGGCGCCTTGGGATGCTAGCGGTTGGCCCCCGGCACCCAAAGCACGTCCGCACGCCCGTCATCATTCGCGATCCTTGAGGCGACGAAGAACCAGTCTGACAGGCGGTTGAGGTACTTCACCGCGTGTTCGTTGACCTCTTCCATCGTGGCGAGTTCCACGGTCAACCGTTCCGCCCGCCGCGCCACTGTCCGACAAAGATGCAGATTGGCGGCCAACGCAGAACCCCCGGGCAGCACGAAGGACCGGAGCGGCTCCAGAGATTCGTTCATGGCATCGATCTCAGCTTCCAGTCTGGAAACCTGGCCCTCGGTGATGCGCAGCGGCGTGTATTCCGCATCCGCATCCTTGGCCATGTCCGGACGGCAGAGATCCGCGCCGAGGTCGAAGAGGTCGTTCTGGATCGCGGCGAGTTGCGCATCCATGGTGCCCTCTGCCTGTTGGCGTGCCAGCCCGACCGTGGCATTCGTTTCGTCGACTGTCCCGTAGGCGTTCACGCGGACAGAGTGCTTGGCCACCCGCGCGCCATTGCCGAGCGCTGTCTCACCAGCGTCGCCGGTCTTCGTGTAGATCTTGTTCAGGACGACCATGTCCACCTCCTCAACGGTGCATCATGGATGCACCCTACGCGGAGCCATCGCTGAGGGCACCGTGTAGGGTGCATCCATGATGCACCGTTGACTAGCCTGACATGGCAAACGCGATCAGCAGGATTACCACCGCACCAAACTGCGCCATGATCCGCCACTGCATCACCTTGTTCTGCTGCTTCGGTGTCAGGCTACCGGTCCCGAAGCCACGGATCCCGTAGATCAGGATCCCTGCCACTGCGAGGCACGCAAGCACACCCAGAACAAATACGCCATCGGCCATTTTTCACCCTTTCATCAGCACCCAGTCCAGCCACCGCGTCGGCAGCAGCCGCTTGAGGTACGCGACCATATAGGTCGGTGTCGTCACAAAGTAACGGGCATGCGGTCGCGGGGCCTCGAGCGCGTGGATCAGTTTCCTTGTCGTGGCCTCGCAAGTCAGCTCGAACCGGTCTTTGTCGCTACCCTCCGGCGCGAACAGGCGCGGCTCCAGCGTGTTCTTGTAGAACTCCGCCCAGGGCGTGTTCTTCTTCTCTGTCCATTTCTCGTAGTGCGCCTGCGCGTTCAGCCTGATGCGTGTCCCGATGGGTCCGGGCTCCAGCAGGATCGCGTCTATGTTGGTTCCCATCAGTTCCAGCCTCAGCGTGTCCGTATACCCCTCCAATGCAAACTTGGTGGAGATATAAGGTCCGCGCATCCTCAGTGCACCGAACCCCAGAACCGAGGAACACTGCACGATCCGCCCATGCCCCTGCTTGCGCATCACCGGCAGAACCATCCGTGTCAGCGTGTGCCAGCCGAAGAAGTTCGTCTCGAAGATCTCGCGCCAGGCCTGGGTGGGGATATCCTCGACCGCCCCACCCATTGCGTGGGCGCCGTTGTTAAAGAGCGCATCGAGCGTTCCTCCCGTTCGCGCCAGCACCTCGGCCCAAGCAGCCTCGATCGAAGCCTCGTCCGTGTAGTCCAGCCGGAAACTCTCTAACCCCTCACCGCGAAGGCGCGCGCAGTCGTCTTCCTTTCGGCAGGTCGCAAACACCTGCCACCCGCGCTTCGCCAACGCATGGGCGGCGTGATGACCAATACCCGATGAGCAGCCCGTGATCAGGATCGACTTCAATGCTCTTCCCCCTTCAGGCCGGGCGTCGGGGGACGATCCCGATCAGGCGCAACGCAGCCATGATGAAACTCCAGATGCCGGCGAAAAACGCGACGACGGCCCAGATGATGCCGGTCAATGGCAGAAAGACCAGCAGGAAGACAAGAAACCTCGGGACATGCGAGGGTGCGGTCCGTCGGGGTCGCGGAGCCATCGGCCAGATCCGTCGCCATGCCCGCCACGCCGTCGCGCCCCCGTAGAGCCCAAAGATCAGGTTGAGCGCGTAGATCAGATGCACCCAGAACGGAACTCCCGGGATCAGGCGAAGCTGACGGTCCTGTTCCTCGGACCGGTCGCGGGTGTCGAGGGTCACGCCATGGAAGCTCGCTCGGACGACGACTTCTGCGGCGGTGCTGCCGATGGTGAGCGCATCGTCCGCTACGGTTGGAACGGCTTCCTTCGGTTTGTCCGGTGCCATGATCAGTCGAACCCGCGAGGAGCCTGTGACCTCGGCGTCAATGACCTTACCGGTCTTGCTTGTAGGTAGCCCGGCAAGCAGATCGCCGTAGGTATCTGCCTCAGCCAGGGCTTTGTGCGCGGCCTTGGCTGGGCCGTCCACTACCATCAGATGCACATCTGCAGCTGCCGCCGCCGTCCTGAATTCGGCCAAATCAAGCGGCCCCGCTTTGGTCAGCAGAGTGTCACCACGCACGCGACCCGCCAGGATGACTGTTCCGCCGCGATTGCCCGAAAAGCCGGAGATCAACTCGTCCTCGGGAACCGTCAGCGTCTCACCCGGTCGCCCTGTGGGCCCATCGCCAAAGCCGACACGTCGCGGTCCCTTGGGCGGCTTGCCGATCTGGGCGACGATGACAGTCCCGCGATTGAGCGGTTTGTCGAGCGCATAGGTGACCTCGCGAAGCGCGCCGGTACGGACGCTGCGGAAGGTCTGCCCGTTTGCGGTTCGTCGTGGGGTTCGGTGGAGCAGTGGCAGGGCGATCCCAGGGCGGACCTCCGCTGCCAAGCGGTCACCTGCAATGCGCATGGGCAGTGCCTTGCTGCCGGTCCAGAATTTTAGGGCACCGCGTTTGGCCAGTTGCCGCGCGATCCCCCCGGCCATGCCAAGCGTCTTAGCATCGGTCAGGACAGCCACCTTGCGCGCGTTGTTCGAGGCTGTCCGGAGAACCGCATCAAGATTGCCGTCCGGCGGGATGTCGACCGCGCGGCCGAGCTCATCGGTCAGCCGGATTGACCCGTCATCCGCCACGGAAAGAGCCAGTGGGGTCGTGTTCGGATCCTTTGCGGCTCGCAGTGCGGTGCTGGGGATGTCGCTGTCGCCGATCCGCCCTGCAGAGCGTCCTGCATCGCCTGCATCATCCGCCAACCGCCCAAGTTTGCTGAGAAGACCCGCCTCTGCAGGCGGGATCGCAACCAGGATAGTGACCAAAAGGACAGCGAAAAGACCGGCACAAGATGCGAAATGACGGCTCAAGACAGGGATCTCCGGGGAATTTCTGGAGCCCAAAGCCTAACCGTTAGCGCGTGTACTGCCCAGTGACGAATAGATCCGCCGCGCGATGAGGCTTGCGACCACCATCTCGACCCATGCCCACGGAAGAGCCATGGCCAGCAGCCCCGGGGTTGCGAGGTTCATGTTCCACATGGCCAGCCAGAACAGGCCGAAGAGGAAGGCGAAGGACATGGTGCCCGCCCAGATTGCGCTTGAGAGGGTCGGCCCGAAACGCTCCGCCCACATCCACCATGTCAGCACGCAGAGGCAGACGAGTACCGTGTCCCAGAGCCCCCAGATCAGGAAGACGGGCAGGTTCATCGGCGCGATGTCGGGGACCACGGCGAGGCTGTCCCGCATCGCGGGCATCACCAGGAGGAAGTAGCGCGCGACCTCGGAGGCGTTGACCCAGATGCTGACTGCCAGCACGGCCCAGAGGTAGGTGCGCCAGGGAAAAGGAGCGGCGTGGGCAGTCATGATGCCCAGCCCTCGTATCGCGACATCAGGCAGTCCACGTAGTCACGAAGCGGGGTGGCATCCTCGGCCATGCGCGAGACCGACCAGAGCCCCTGTGCAGAGATCATCAGTAACCGCGCCTCGCGCCACCGATCTTTCGCAGGAACGGTTTCCGACAGAGCGTTCCGAAACCCTGCGGCAAGGCGTTCCATATGTGCGAGCACGAGGGTGGCTACCTCCGGGTCGTGCGGTCCGGTCTCCGTCATTGCATTGGCCATGAGGCAGCCTGGGCCCGGCAGGCCAGCGTCCTCGGCCAGTCGGATCTGGTCTTCGAAATAGGCGCGGATCTCGGCGAGCCCAGCGCCGGGAGCTTCAACCTTTGCGAAGGCAGGTGTAACGACTTGGTCGGTGTAGTGGGCAGCAGCGGCACGGAACAAGCCCTGCTTATCGCCAAAGCTGGAATAGAGGCCGTGGCGATTGACACCCGTGGCCTCGACCAGGTCGCTGATCGCGCTGCCTTGGTAGCCGTGGCGCCAGAAGCGGTGCATCGCGCGTTCCGCGACGTCTTCTTCGGAATAGGTTTTGGGACGGGGCATGATATTTCCAGAACATTTGATCTGAAACTAATATCAGACCAGTCGTTCCGTTTCAACGTTTGCGGCGGCCGCCTGCCGATCGACTGTGGAATGTGGGTGGCTTCTTCGCGACCCAGGCGAAGAATTTTGCAAGGCGGGGATGCGCACGAAGGGCCTCTGGCGTGTTGTAGAGCCGGGCCAGCTCGGCCTCGGTGCAGGACGCATGTATCTCGTTATGGCAGATCTGATGCACGAGGATCACCGGCCCGCCCTTGCCCCCTTTCAACTTGGGGATCAGGTGATGCAGCGACTGCTTGGCCTCCGCCGGGATTGGACGCAGGCACAGCGGGCATATCGGGTCGTCAGCCATATGTCCTTGTATCATCCGCTACAGACCGTGCCCGCAATTCGTGGCCCAATCTGCACACCACAGAGAAGAGGAGATTTCGCCATGACGAAAGACAACACACCCACCGCACTTTCGGATGTCGAGCTGGATGAAGCGAACGGCGGCATCACCAAGTGGATCGACAAGTCCTCGGCGGACCTCATTCTGTTTAGCCGGCCCAAGGTGCCGGGCGTTGTCAAGGAGATAGACCAAGCCACGGCGCTCTGAGGTCGCTGAACCGACTCCGCACTAGGGCAGTTGCCGCCGATTTGTGATACCATGGACGCATAGTCCGCAACCGGAGATGTCAGATGAACGACAACGACAAGCCGACGGAACTAACAGATTCTGAACTCCAAGAAGCGGAGGGCGGTGGAGCCAAGCGCCGGGTCGACAGATCGCCGCCGGTTCTCTTCCTTCCGTCTGCGACTGAAGCCGAGGGCGGGAGTTCCAATGCTGGGAGCGCGACTCCGTTGCTGGCGAAAGGGCTCAGCAACAACGAAGAGGTCAAGTGAAGGAGTTGTAGGGCCATCGCTCAGCCCTGGTCCTGCGGCGATCTCTGCCGTTCAAGTCGCATTTGCGACATCAGAGGGTCCAGACCAGACTTGTCGGGTCTCGCCAGACCCGCGAAGACCTCTCCCATAGCTGTTTGGGGAGAGTGTCATGGCCAGTGCCGCGCAGAAAACCGTCGTCAATTCCTGGAACGAGTGGGATCCGCTTCGCCACGTTATTGTTGGCCATGCGGATGGATGCCATATCCCACCCGCCGAGCCGGCGCTCGATGCCAAGGTCCCCGAGGATTCCGACATGCGCGGCCAGTGGGGGATGCGTCCGCAGGACACGATCGACCGCGCCAACGAGCTTCTGGACAAGTTCGCCGACCAGCTCCGCGCCCGCGGTGTGACCGTCGACCGCCCGACGCCCATCGACTTCTCGCAACCCGCGACTACGCCGGATTTCCATACCGACAGCCAGTTCGGCTGCATGCCGCCGCGCGATGTGCTGCTGACAGTGGGCAACGAGATCCTCGAAGCGACCATGTCCTATCGCTGCCGGTGGTTCGAGTACCTCTGCTACCGGCCCCTCATGCAGCGCTACTTCGACGAGGACCCGAATTTCCGCCACGAAACCGCGCCCAAGCCGCGTCTGACGGATGCGGATTATCGCGCGGATTACTTGTCCGAGAAGATCGGTGTCGAGAAGCGGCTCGAATGGACCGCTGAGAAGTTCTTCGTCACCACCGAGGAGGAGCCGCTGTTCGACGCCGCCGATGTGCTGCGATTCGGTAAGGATCTGGTGGTGCAGCACGGGTTCACTACGAACCTGAAGGGGATCGAGTGGATCCGCCGCCACTTCCCGGACCATCGCGTCCATGCCGTGAACTTCCCCGGGGACCCCTATCCCATCCATATCGATGCGACCTTCACGCCGATCCGCCCCGGGTTGATCCTGAACAACCCGCAGCGCCGCCTGCCGAATGACCAACGGACCATGTTCGAGAAGAACGGCTGGGAGATCGTTGATGCCGCGAGCCCCTCGCACAATACGCCGCCGCCGCTCTGCTACTCGTCGACCTGGCTCTCTATGAACGTGCTGGTACTGGACCCGAAGACGGTCTGCGTCGAGGCCTCCGAGGTCTACCAGATGGAGCAGCTCGACAAGCTCGGCCAGAACGTGATCCCCGTGGACCTGCGCGATGCCTATGCGTTCGGCGGCGGCCTGCATTGCTGCACGGCGGACGTCTATCGGGAGGGGACTTGCGAGGACTATTTCCCCAAACTGTGAGCTCTAGTGTGACTGCCCGCCACGGTTGCCATCGACAACGTCCCTTTGATACTCCAATGCCATTGGTAACGGAGCGTCTATGTCCACTCTAGATCCTGCGGCCCGCGCGGTCGCCTTGCCATGCTGGAGAGATCCCGGCCGTGCGGAGCCCATTGGCGGGGGCATTACCAACCGGAACTACCGCATTATCGATGATGGCCGCGTCTTCATGGTCCGCATCGGCGAGGACATTCCCGTGCACGGGATCCTGCGCTGGCACGAGGTTATGGCCAGCAAGGCCGCCCATGCGGCAGGGATCGCGCCGCGCGTCGTCTATCACGAACCCGGGGCGCTGGTGCTCGACTATATCGATGGGCGCACCTTCGCCGAAGAAGACGTCCGCAACCCCGAGAACCTTGCCCGCCTGATCGGCCTTATCCGCACAGCGCACGAGAAGATCCCGGAGCACCTGCGCGGCCCGGTGCTCAGTTTCTGGGTCTTCCAGGTGCTTCGCGACTACGCGGCTACACTGCGCGAAGCCGGGTCGACCCATGTCGGTCGTCTGGCCGGGCTGTTGCAAACGGCCGAGACGCTGGAGGCCGCGGTCGGTCCCGTCGAACTGGTTCTCGGCCATAACGATCTGCTCGCCGCCAACATTCTGGACGATGGCGACCGGCTGTGGCTGGTCGACTGGGAGTATGCGGGCTTCAATTCGCCTCTCTTCGATCTTGGAGGGCTCGCCACCAATAACGGGCTCAACCAGCATCAGGAGATGTTCATGCTGGGCCGGTACTTCGAGGGTCCGGTGACCGGTGCCCTCTGGCGCAGCTACACCGCCATGAAATGCGCGTCGCTCATGCGGGAGACCATGTGGTCCATGGTCTCCGAGATCCACTCCGAGCTGGATTTCGACTATGGTGCCTACACTGCCGAGAACATGGCCCGGCTCGAAGCCGCGCTGGAAGACTTCCGAAACGTCTGAGTGACCATGACCGACTCGCCTGCCTCCGCAAAAACCATCATCATCGGGGGCGGGATCGTCGGCTGCTCCACTGCCTACCATCTGGCTCACATGGGCGATGAGGTGCTGCTGCTGGAACGTGCGCAGTTGACCTCTGGCTCCACATGGCATGCCGCTGGTCTGGTCGGGCAGTTACGCTCCTCCGCCAACATCACCCAACTGCTGGGCCACTCCGTTGATCTCTACAAACGGCTGGAGGCGGAGACCGAGCAGGCCACCGGCTGGAAGATGAACGGTGGTCTGCGACTCGCCTGCAATGCCGAGCGGTGGGAGGAGGTCAAGCGTCAGGCCACCACCGCGCATTCCTTTGGGTTGGAGATGCATCTGCTGACGTCGCAGGAGGCGCAGGATCTCTGGCCCCTGATGGATGTCTCGGATGTCGTCGGGGCTGCGTTCCTGCCGACCGACGGTCAGGCCAACCCGTCCGACATTGCCTTGGCTCTGGCCAAAGGGGCGCGCGCCAAGGGGGCTGTGCTGGTCGAGGACACACCTGTCAGCCGGGTGATCATCGAAAAGGGCCGTGTAACAGGGGTCGAGACATCGCGTGGGACCATCGCCTGCGAACGCGTGGTCTGCTGCGCCGGGCTCTGGACCCGGACGCTCGCGGCGACTTTGGGCGTGAACGTGCCCCTCGTCCCGGTCGAGCACCAGTATCTCGTGACCGAGCCCATGGGTGTGCCCTCCGACCTGCCAACGCTCCGCGATCCCGACCGGCTGACCTACTGGAAGGAAGAAGTCGGGGGGCTGGTCATGGGTGGTTATGAGCCAAACCCGGTGCCGTGGTCTGTCGGTGCTCCGCCGCCTGAGCGGTTCGCCTTCCAACTCCTCGACAACGACACCGACCACTTCTCGCAGATCATGGAACTGGCGCTTCCGCGTGTGCCGTCCATGGAGAGCGCGGGCATCAAGCAGATGATCAACGGGCCGGAGAGCTTCACGCCCGACGGCAACTTCATTCTCGGCGAAGCGCCGGAGCAGCCTGGGTTCTTCGTCGGTGCCGGGTTCAACGCCTTCGGGATCGCGGCCGGTGGCGGGGCCGGGATGGCGCTGGCCGAGTGGGTGGCCAAAGGTGCACCCCCCTTCGACCTCTGGTCCGCGGACATCCGCCGGTTCGGTCGCGCGCACCGGGATACCGATTGGGTCCGCGCGCGAACGCTCGAGGCATACTCCAAGCATTACACCATGGCCTGGCCCGCCGAGGAGCACTCATCAGGCCGCCCCTGCAGGCGTTCGCCGCTCTACGATACGCTGAAAGCCGCAGGCGCGGTGATGGGCGAGAAACTCGGCTGGGAACGGGCAAACTGGTACGCGGCCCCGGGCGAACCCGCGCATGACATCTACACTTATGGTCGCCCGAACTGGCACGCCGCCGTGGGCCGCGAACACAAGGCGTGTCGGGAAGCGGCGGCGCTGTTTGACCAGACCTCGTTCGCGAAGTTCCTGCTGAAGGGCCCCGATGCCGAGGCCGCACTGTCCTGGATCGCTGCTAACCGTGTCGACCGGGAGCCGGGACGCGTGATCTACACCCAGATGCTGAACGACAATGGTGGGATCGAGTGTGACCTGACCTGCGCGCGCCTGGATGACGACGCCTATTACATTGTCACGGGCACGGGCTTTGCCACCCACGACTTCGACTGGATCGCCCGCAACATTCCCCCGGGCTTGAATGCGCACCTGACTGATGTGACCTCCAGCAACGCCGTGCTTTCCCTCTTTGGCCCGAAAGCGCGGGAGATCCTGTCGGCCTGCACCTCGGACGATGTGTCGAACGAGGCCATCCCCTTCAGCCAATGGCGCACCGTCCACATCGCAGGCGCGCCGGTCATGGCGCTGCGCATCACTTATCTCGGCGAACTGGGCTGGGAACTTCACCTCCCCATCGAGTTTGCCCAATCGGTCTACGAGACGCTGCGCCATGCAGGCGCGCCGTTGGGTATGGTCAACGCGGGTTACCGGGCCATCGAAACCCTTCGACTGGAGAAGGGATACCGGGCCTGGGGTGCGGACATTGGCCCCGATCAGACCCCGCTTGAGGCCGGTCTGGGCTGGGCGGTGAAACTGAAAACCAATACCGACTTCCGCGGGCGTGCGGTCATCGAGGACCAGAAGGCACAAGGCCTCACACGCATGCTTGCCACCTTCACCGCCGACCCTGACGTGATCCTATTGGGGCGCGAGACGATCTATCGGAACGGAGAGCGTTGCGGGTATCTCTCGTCCGGCGGGTACGGGCACACCATTGGGCGGTCGATTGGCATGGGCTATGTGAAGCAGCCCGATGGCATCGATGCGGACCATGTTCTGTCGGGCACCTATGAACTGGAGGTTGCGACTGAGCGGATCCCGGCAGAGGTCACTCTCAGCCCGCTTTACGATCCGGGAATGGCTAGGATCAAAACCTGATCTCTTCTGCGGCGCTGCACCATTGGGCCTTGCCAGCCGATGCTCCGGGCCTTAGTTCGCCGTACATAGTTAAAGCAGAAGGGTTGCGGCGTGGCGCTGACACATCTGGAACGGCTTGAGGCCGAGAGTATCCACATCATGCGCGAGGTTGTGGCCGAGGTCGAGAACCCGGTCATGCTCTACTCTGTGGGCAAGGACAGCGCCGTCATGCTGCACGTGGCGAAGAAGGCGTTCTATCCCTCGCCACCGCCCTTCCCCCTGCTGCACGTGGACACGACCTGGAAGTTTCAGGAGATGTACAAGTTGCGCGCCAAGGCGTCGGAAGACGCGGGCATGGAGCTGCTGATCCACCAGAACCCCGAAGCCAAGGCGCAAGGGATCAACCCGTTCGACCACGGGCCCCTGCACACCGACATGTGGAAGACGCAGGGGCTCAAACAGGCTTTGGATCACTACGGGTTCGACGCGGCCTTCGGTGGTGCGCGCCGGGACGAGGAGAAGTCACGCGCCAAGGAACGTGTCTTTTCGTTCCGCACCGCGACCCATGCCTGGGATCCGAAGAACCAGCGCCCGGAGATCTGGAAGCTCTATAACGGGCGCAAGGCCAAGGGCGAGAGCATCCGCGTCTTCCCGATGTCCAACTGGACCGAGCTGGATATCTGGCAGTACATCCACCTTGAGGGCATCGAGATCGTGCCGCTCTATTACGCCGCCCCGCGCCCGACTGTGGAACGCGATGGGCTGTTGCTGATGGTGGACGATGACCGGTTCCCGCTGGCGCCGGGGGAGGAGCCGGTTATGCGCTCGATCCGGTTTCGGACGTTGGGTTGTTATCCGCTGACCGGTGCCGTCGAGAGCGAGGCTGACACGCTGCCCCGCATCATCCAGGAGATGCTGCTGACCACGACCTCGGAACGCCAGGGTCGCGCGATCGACAAGGATCAGGCGGCCTCGATGGAGAAGAAGAAGAAAGAGGGGTATTTCTGATGGAAACGCAGAACCCCGTTTACAAGACCGACGCCCTGATCGCCGAGGATATCGACGCGTATCTTGAGGCGCACCAGCACAAGACCATGCTGAGGTTCATCACCTGCGGGTCTGTGGATGATGGCAAGTCGACGCTGATTGGGCGACTTCTGTACGATTCAAAGATGATCTTTGAGGATCAGTTGGCGGCCTTGGAGGCGGATTCAAAGAAGGTCGGCACGCAAGGTGACGCCATCGACTTTGCGCTGCTGGTCGACGGGCTCGCCGCCGAACGCGAGCAGGGCATCACCATCGACGTCGCCTACCGTTTCTTCGCGACCGAGAAGCGCAAGTTCATCGTCGCCGACACGCCTGGGCACGAGCAGTACACACGCAACATGTTCACGGGTGCCTCCACGGCGGATCTGGCGGTCCTGCTGATCGACGCCCGCAAGGGCGTGCTGACCCAGACGCGGCGGCATTCCTATCTGGCGCACCTGCTGGGTATTCGGCACCTCGTGCTAGCCGTGAACAAGATGGATCTGGTGGACTACTCCCACGAGCGTTTCGACGAGATCGTGGCGGACTACCGTGACTTCGCCAACTCTATCGGGATCGAG